>JAESRR010000024.1 GCA_016764535.1 Cohaesibacteraceae bacterium
CGTCGTAGCTTCCAGTTCTCAAAACGCTAGAACTTTATTGGTTCGAAAAAAGGCCGCTCAATCGAGCGGCCTTTTTTTGTTCTCCCCTCAGTATCCTTCGCGTTTTTTCCTGATTGCTGAATTTGTTGTTTTAATACTCCCTAATATTGCTGCGAATTAGCAAGTTTGGAAAATAGAGGCATTGAGGGGCAATCAATTATGAAAACTCTAAAAATCCTGGCAGCAACAACACTGCTTTGGGCCACTTTTTCTTCCCATTTTTTAACCAATGGATCCGGGGCTGATGGTGAAATTACCATCAACAATCATTCTGCTCAAAATATCGTTGTCGGATTCTATACGGATGACGGAGAAGGCTGGAGCGCGCCAACTGGCTGATTGATCAGCTTCGTACTGGTGAAACAGCCACAGCCGCTTTTAGCGCTGATACAGGTGCATGCGACCAGGTTCTACAGGTTGGGTGGCTGGGTACTGACGGAGGCGAGGTTATAGGCGGCCCCATCAGTATCAACATTTGCGATGCATCAAACGTACATCTGGACGATAATGAAATCTACTACGATTGGAATAATGGCGCGATGGTTCCCGGTCAGGCGGGAACACGCTCCTGTTCTTCATACACTATGGATGAAGTGCTGAGTATTGCAGCAATTGAAGAACGGGAAAGCTCTCCCTGAAACTCTCCATCGGCATCGATTACCGGAAGCGGAACATCGGATTCCAGCGTGTCTGGTAAAACTTCTTCCAGAAGCGATAAAGGTGAAATTGCTTTCACTTCTTCATAAACCGCGGATGTAATGCAGCCATCGGCATCTTTCAAAGCGGCGGCTTCAAGGCCATCTTGTGTAACGACACCCTGAAATCCCGATTCAGTAAAATGGAAGGCATAATCGTCCGGGCGCCCTCTCATTTGCTTAAGAGCTTCMGCWATTGTGTCACTGGAAATACGCAGGGATGGCGGTTTCATAACTGTCTCAACTGTAAGTGCGCGGGCGCGATTTACGTCTTTCACAAAAGCTTCGACATAGTCATTGGCCGGACTAATTAGAATTTCCTCGGGCCGACCGGTCTGTACCAGCTCTCCATCTTTCAAAATCGATATGTTTGCACCAAGGCGTAAAGCCTCATCAAGGTCATGGGTGATAAATATAATAGTTTTTTTCAACTTTTCCTGTAACCCGATAAGCTGGTCCTGCATTTCGCTTCGAATGAGAGGGTCRAGCGCAGAAAACGCTTCATCCATCAACAATATCTCAACGTCGGTCGCCAGTGCTCTTGCCAGCCCGACGCGTTGTTGCTGGCCTCCTGAAAGCTGATAGGGATACATGTTTTCGTATCCGGAAAGACCGACGGTTTCTACCCAGTTTGCAGCGCGTTCAAGACGCATTTTTTTTGGTATTTTTTGTACGCTCAATCCATAGGCCACATTTTCCAGCACCGTTTTGTGCGGAAACAAGCCAAACTTCTGAAACACCATCGACATTTTATTGCGTCGGAATTCTTCCAGGTCCCGTTGGCGTAGTGACATAATATCAACACCGTCAATAACAATGCTGCCTTCGGTCGGATCAATGAGACGATTAAAATGCCTGATCAATGTTGATTTACCCGATCCGGACAGGCCCATGATGACCGAAATTTCGCCGCGCTTTATAGACAGATTAATGTTGCGCAATCCCAATGTATGGGAAGTCGTCTCGAGAATTTCCTGTTTGGAACACCCCTGATGGACAAGCGACATGTGACGTGTTGCCTGCGGCCCGAATAATTTGAACAGACCATTAATTTCGACAATTACATCATCCATGTAGTGAACTTTCCAGGTACTTCTGCGAGCGTTTGGCGTAGGCTTGTGAGACCCTGTCAAAGATTATCGCGAGAGCAACAATTGCAAGGCCATTAAACAGGCCAAGCGTAAAATACTGATTGGTTATTGATTTTAGCACAGGTTGCCCTAATCCTTTAACTCCGATCATTGAAGCAATAACAACCATTGCCAGCGCCATCATAATGGTCTGATTTATGCCAGCCATAATTGTAGGCATTGCGAGAGGCATCTGTACGCTGGTTAATCGTTGCCACCGGGTTGTGCCAAATGCGGTTGAAGCTTCCAGAACATCCTTGTCGACCATTCTGATTCCCAGATTGGTCAAGCGAATGACGGGTGGAATAGCGTAAATTACGACGGCGATCAGTCCAGGGATCTTGCCTATTCCAAGCAGCATCACAACCGGGATCAAATACACAAATGCGGGCATAGTCTGCATCACATCCAGTATTGGGATAACTACCGATTGAAATCTGTTTGATCTGGCCATCAGAATGCCGATGGGGACGCCCATGAATATAGATATAAATGTGCAGATTGTTATAATCGCCATGGTCCGCATGGTATTGTCCCACATACCAAATAGACCAATGAGAACAAGCGAGATGATTACCCCTGAACAAAGTTTCCACGAGCGGGTACTAAGGGCAGTGATCATCACAATGATTGCAATCATCAGCCACCAGGGCGTTGCGAGCAGAAGTTTTTCAAACCAGATCATGAGCCGAAGCAAAGGATCAAACCCCGCTTCGATGGCGTCGCCATAAGTTCGGGAAAAATCCCGATACCCGGCATCCAGGGTTTTTCGAATTGCCACCTGTGTCGCTCGGGCCAGCTGCGGGAATTCGGTAAACCAGTCAGGAGTTGCCATAATATGTTCCGTTATTTCAATAGTTATGCCCGAAACCGTGGCTCCGGGCATAACAATATTAGTCTACATTGCTGCCAGTGCAGCCTTGATTTTGGTTGCTGCATCGGCAGAAACCCAGTTCGACCAGCTTGCTTCACCGGTTTTCATGAAATGTTCCATGGCTACGCCGCCATCCGCCTGATTTTCTTCCATCCAGGCAAGTAGCACGTTCATTTCAGAATTTTTAAACGAACGCTTTTTGATGTAATCATTTGCTTCAGGAGCACGTTGCGTAAAGCCTGCAGTGGTTACAGTTTGCACAAGGGCAGGCGGATACATGGTAGCCTGAGGGTTTTCGCAACCTTCCTGGGTAATGCATTTTTCGTAATGCTCTACATTTACGCCGCTACCAAAATCAACTTTCACCATTTCATACTTGCCCAGAACAGCAGTAGGTGCCCAGTAATAGCCGAACCATCCCTGACCGCGCTCATAGGCTTTTGCAATTGAACCGGAAAGGCCAGCTCCGGAGCCCGGGTCGACCAGATCAAATCCGGCATCAGCCAGGTTCATTGCATTGAATAAATTTTGTGCAGAAATTTGACAATTCCAGCCTGATGGACATCCAAAGAACGCACCCAAAGCCGGGTCTTCAGGATGTTTGAAAAGTTTTGCGTTTTTCTTTATGCCTTCAATTGTGGCGAGTTCCGGGTTTTTATCAACCATGTATTTCGGGACCCAAAATCCTTCTTCACCACCATCCGACAGGGATTTTCCTGCAACGGAAAGTCTGCCTTCCTCGACGCCTTTTTTCAGTGCATCTCTCAGAGAATTGGACCATAATTCGGGAGCAATATCCGGCTCGCCTTTTTCAATCATGGACGTTCCGGTTGGCATTGTATCTCCAGGTACCAGCTCGGCGTCACATCCATATCCATTTGTTAAAATGAACTGGTCAATGTGAGCGAGCAGTGTGGCTGAGCTCCAGTTCATGTCGGCTATCGTGACTTTGCCACATTTTTCTGACGCACTTGCAAGCGTCGCAGAGGCAGCCAAAACAAGCCCTGCCAGTATTACACGTTTCATAACGTTCTCCCTTTGCCATATGGCTTTAGATACAATTTAACTCTGTGGAATTTAATCGGGGAGCCAGGAGACTTTCATATTGAATCATCGAGGATCTTTTCCTGATTTTCTCAACCCGTTTATCGAATATTAACAAATCAAAACCGGTAGCGTCAATATTAAAATGCCTTTTTACAGATGATATATGAATACCGGTTCAAATAAATATTAATTGAAAATAACTGATAGTATATTTGTGGAACTATTCAAATAGATTTGGTTATTGTTATTAATGCTATAGTTTTCAAAATTAGATGAAGATATCAGGCAAGTGTTATTTGACTCTGTATTTACCAGTGATTGAATTTGAGATTGTGTTATTTGCATTGGCTGACACAAAAATCCACCGGATGATCTTGAATTAGACAAAATGAGGAGTTAGATCCGGTAAGAAGAGCAGAAGGCGAAATGGCATATCAACAATTTCGACATAACAGTAATATTGCCATCGCAACAATTTTAACTTAAGTCTGAAGCGTGTTTTAGATGTATTTGCTGGACTGTGTGGGCCATCCATTGAAATCAATTGGACAAAACGGTTTAACCGGGATTGTTGTGCTCGTTCTCTCCGGGTGCGCAGGCGGCGTTGTCAATCCTGATCTGGCTACGATCCAGGTGGTGCCGGCACCGTTACCGGCAATTCAATCCATACCTCTTTCTGCAGAGGCAATAGCCCTTCAATCCGGGGCCGGCAGACCTGTTGATTTGCAAAATACTTCGCAGGTTTCACAGGGTTTCGCGGCAGCCGGCAATCTGCCGACCAGTGCCTTGGGTTCGAGTGTTTCGCAATCTCTTCCTCGCAAACAATCAACGGTGAAGAAATCCGACAAAAGTGTTTCAACGTCATCCGGTGGTTTTGTGGAATCAATCAGGGTTCTAAATGCGCCGCTGCCGGAAGGCGATTTTCCCAATGTTTTTGCCGCTGCTGAACCAGCAGGCATATTATTGACCGCTGAAGAACGAGCGATGAGGGAAGCGCAGCTCAGGAAACTTGTCGAAGCGCTGCGTGGCAAATAACTGATCGATCCGTTTGTCGGTTCTCGATTAATTCGGGATCAGGGTATCATCAACATGAATGGTATCCGTAAGTACTGGCAATTAAATTAGTTGGAATATCAGGTCTACAGGACCAAATAATTCAAAATGGAATTTTCAATGGACGAATTTCACAAAATCAAACGATTGCCAACTTACGTATTTGAACAGGTCAACAAACTGAAGGCACAGGCCCGGGCAAAAGGAGCTGATATTATTGATCTGGGTATGGGAAATCCGGATCTGCCGACACCACAGCACATTGTAGACAAGCTGATCGAGACTGTTCAGAATCCCAAAACCCATCGTTATTCGGCATCGCGAGGTATCCCGGGATTGCGTAAGGCGCAGGCAAATTATTATGAGCGCCGGTTTGATGTGAAACTGGACCCGGAAACCGAAATAGTTGCAACTCTTGGGTCCAAAGAGGGGTTCGCCAATATGGCCCAGGCGATAACGAGCCCGGGTGATGTTATTCTGGTACCAAATCCCACATATCCAATTCACGCATTTGGATTCATCATTTCCGGTGGTGTTTTGAGATCCATCCCTGCAAAGCCCGATGCAGAGTTCTTCCACGCAGTTGAGCGGGCCGTCAGGCATTCGATCCCCAAACCGTTGGCGATCGTCCTGAATTATCCTTCAAATCCGACAGCGTATGTGGCTGATCTTGATTTTTATCGTGATGTTGTCGCCTTCGCCAAAAAGCACGACATATTTATTTTGTCCGATCTCGCATACTCTGAAATCTATTTTGATGGAAACAGGCCCCCGTCTATTCTGGAAGTGCCAGGAGCGAAGGAAATTGCAGTTGAGTTCACGTCACTGTCCAAAACCTATTCGATGCCAGGTTGGAGAATGGGATTTGCAGTGGGTAACGAACGTTTGATTTCAGCGTTGAGACGGGTCAAATCATATCTTGATTACGGTGCATTTACGCCAATACAGGTTGCTGCCGCTGCGGCGCTGAATGGTCCGGACGACTGTATTTTGGAAGCGCGACTGACTTATCAGACACGGCGGGATGTGATGGTTGAGGCTTTTTCCAATGCGGGTTGGGAAATTCCGTCTCCTGCAGCAACAATGTTCGCATGGGCACCGCTTCCCGAAAGGTACAAACATTTGGGATCGCTGGAGTTTTCAAAACTATTGATCGAAAAGGCCGACGTGGCGGTCGCCCCTGGTGTGGGATTTGGTGAGTATGGTGATGATTATGTGCGTCTTGCAGTTGTTGAAAATGAGCAAAGAATACGGCAGGCAGCAAGAAACATCAGAAGGTTCCTTGCAAGTGATCAAAAATAAGGGCAGAAACGCGGCATCATTTGCACCACTCTATGAAGGTTAAGTGTCCTTTATGAAAAAGCCGCTGAAACTGGGTATTGCCGGTCTGGGAACTGTAGGGTCTTCAACCGCACGGATTGTGACTTCGCAGGCCGAAGAACTGACCCTGCGCGCCGGTCGCCCGATGCAATTGACAGCGGTGTGCACCAGATCGCGAACAAGCAACAAGGATCGCGGCATTGATCTGTCCGGATACACCTGGTTTGATGATCCTGTGGCATTGGCAACTTCAGATGAAATTGACGTCTTTGTTGAATTGATCGGTGGGGACGGTGGTCCTGCATATGCCTCGGTTCTGGCCGCATTGAAGGCCGGAAAACACGTAGTTACAGCAAACAAGGCGTTGATTGCTGCCCATGGCAACGAACTGGCACTGGCAGCAGAAGCAGCAGGGGTATCGCTGGTATTTGAGGCGGCAGTTGCCGGCGGCATACCAATAATCAAGGCTCTGCGGGAAGGAATGGCAGGTAATTCTGTAAGTCGGGTCTATGGCATTATGAATGGCACCTGTAATTACATTCTGACTCGCATGGAAAATGAAGGTCTTGATTTTGAAACCTGTCTGAAACAGGCACAGGAACTGGGCTATGCCGAAGCTGATCCTGCGTTTGACATCGAGGGAAATGATACTGCCCATAAACTGGCTATTTTGACCAGTCTGGCATTCGGAACCCGGATCGAATCATCCTCGATCTATATGGAAGGCATCACTTCGATTACATCTGCCGACATTGATGCCGCAGATGAGTTGGGATATCGCATCAAATTGCTCGGCGTTTCGGTAAAAACAGATACCGGAATTGAACAGCGGGTGCATCCAACGATGGTACCCAAGGATGCGAACATTGCACAAATCTCGGGTGTGACCAACGCAGTTGTGATTGATGGAGATGCGGTTGGGTCAATTATGCTTTCGGGTCCGGGGGCCGGGGGCGATGCCACCGCTTCTGCAGTTGTCGCCGACATTGTTGATATAGCGCGTGATCTTTCCCTGCCGGTATTTGGTCGTCCAGCTGCAACGCTGGCCCCTTATGTCCGGTCAAAAATGCGCACCCATGCCGGTGGATATTACATCCGTCTTTCCGTTCTGGATCGTCCTGGAGCATTTGCCGCGATTGCCAAACGTATGGGAGATGAAGGCATATCTCTGGAGAGTATCGTACAAAAAAGACGCGTTGGTTCTGATGCTGAATCCGGGAACGAGCCGGGACCCGCTACTGTCATGTTAATTACCCATGAAACAACAGAAAAAGCTATTCGGGCTGCACTGGATGCGATTAACGCTGACGGACATATTGCAGCACAACCTCAAATGATACGTATCGAACGCTAGGGCAGATTTGCCAGGAGACTATCAATGGCCAGGAAAAAGGCTCAGGAAAATTCGTCAGTACTTGATCGCATTCTCACGCTTGAGATTGTTCGGGTAACCGAAAGAGCTGCTGTGGCGGCTGCGCGTTTGCGCGGTCATGGCAACGAAAAGGCAGCAGATCAGGTTGCCGTGGATGCAATGCGTCGGGAATTGAACAGATTGCCGATCGACGGAACCGTGGTGATCGGTGAAGGCGAGCGCGACGAAGCACCGATGTTATACATTGGTGAAAGAGTTGGGACCAAAGAAGGTCCAAAGGTAGATATCGCTCTTGATCCTCTTGAAGGCACCACAATTTGCGCAAAAAACCTGCCAAATTCACT
This sequence comes from Cohaesibacteraceae bacterium, assembly GCA_016764535.1. Taxonomy (GTDB): domain Bacteria; phylum Pseudomonadota; class Alphaproteobacteria; order Rhizobiales; family Cohaesibacteraceae; genus JAESRR01. The sequence goes on from JAESRR010000024.1 coordinate 7,875, forward strand.
TGCAGTTATTGCAATGGCTGAACATGGCAGTTTATTGAACGCGCCCGATGTATACATGGACAAAATCGCAATCGGTCCTGGTTTCCCGGAAGGGATTGTAGATCTGGATGCAACTGTCGCCGATAATATTCGTGCGGTCGCAGCCGCAAAAGATGTTCCTGTTTCATCTGTGACAGCCTGCGTGCTGGATCGTCCCCGGCATGCAAAAATCATCGAGGAAATTCGTGAGCTTGGTGCAGCCATTCGCCTGATTGGTGATGGTGATGTCGCCGGGATTATTCATACGACAGACCCCGACGAGACCGGAATTGACATTTATCTGGGTATTGGTGGTGCTCCTGAAGGTGTTTTGGCAGCCGCGGCACTTCGGTGTATTGGTGGGCAGATGCAGGGACGTCTGGTTATCAATACCAAAGAGCAACGAGATCGCGCCATCAGCATGGGCGTTACTGACCCGGACAAAAAATTTACGATGGAAGAAATGGCTAAAGGCGATGTGATCTTTGCCGCAACCGGCGTGACTGACGGCAATATGCTTTCAGGCGTTCGGTTTTCAAAAACCCTTATCAGCACAGAAACCGTTGTTATGCGATCCTCGACAGGAACTGTTCGCTGGATAAAAGCCGACCATCGGGATTTTGATAAATTCGCGTTTGATGATTAAATTTTAGATGGCCGGGATATTTCCCGGTCATTATCAGGTCTGATATGTATGATAATAGTCGCCCGGTGCTGGGCATAGTCAAATCAGCAAATCAATGTGTCTGGAAAGAACGACTGGATACAGCCGGGCTGGGTCGTGCCGAAGCGATCAACAGGAATTTTGACATAAGCGATATCCTCTCGCGGGTTCTTGCCGCAAAGGATATTGATCCGGACAAAGCGAATGCCTACCTTGATCCATCGATGCGGGATCTGATGCCTGATCCTTCTTCACTTACAGACATGGATAATGCGGTCGAACGGCTGTCCAGAGCGATCAATGACAACGAAAAAATCGCAATTTTTGGTGACTACGACGTTGATGGCGCAACATCCTCGGCATTAATGCATTTGTTTCTGAAGTCCTGTGATATTCAGTCGACGATTTATATTCCGGATCGTATTTACGATGGATATGGCCCCAATATAAAAGCGATGGACCTGCTGATTGATCAGGGACACACGCTGATCCTGACGCTGGATTGTGGTTCCACCAGCTTTGAAGCGTTAAAGCACACATCATCCCGTAAAATTGATGTGGTTGTTCTCGATCATCATCAGGTCGGAGAAGAGCTGCCGGAGTGCTGTGCACTGGTTAATCCCAACAGACAGGATGATCTTTCCGGTCTTGGATATTGTGCGGCGGTTGGTGTTGTGTTTATGACGATTGTGGCCCTCAACCGGCATCTCAGGAAGACCGGTTTCTGGAATAATCGATCAGCCCCTGACCTGCTATCGTGGCTTGATCTTGTTGCACTGGGAACCGTTGCCGATGTTGTCCCGTTGACCGGCCTTAATCGGGCTTTTGTGCACAAGGGACTTATTGCCATTCGTGGTCGGACCAATCCTGGGTTGGCTGCATTGCAAACGGTTGCCCGGCTATCGGGTCCGGCTGCCGCCTATCATCTTGGATTTTTGCTGGGTCCACGGATAAACGCGGGTGGCAGAATTGGTGATGCTGCACTTGGCGCGAGATTATTGACAACAACAAGCCCGGAAGATGCAACCCGTATTGCTGCCGAGCTTGATGTTCTAAATCAGCAACGACAACAAAAAGAAGCGATTATGCTGGAAGAGGCCACCGAACTGGCTGAAAGACAGATAATCGAGCAGGCCGATACGCCGGTACTGATTGTATCCGGTGAGGAATGGCATCCCGGCATTGTCGGATTGCTTGCTTCCCGTTTGAAGGAAAAATTCAAACGCCCATCAATCGCTTTTTCAATCAATGCAGATAACACCGCGACCGGTTCAGGGCGATCAATACCGGGTATTGATCTGGGAGCTTGCATAAGACAAGCAGTCGATGAGAATATCCTGGTCAAAGGTGGTGGCCATGCTATGGCAGCTGGCATGACAATCTCGGTCGGGCAAATAGCAACACTCAGATCATTTCTTGAGAACGCGTTGCACAGTGATGTTGCAAGGATGAACAAAAATCCGGAACTGCGAATTGATGCGCCGCTTACTGCCTCGGGAGCTACCGAAGAACTCATTCAGGATCTTGAAAAGGCTGGCCCTTATGGCTCCGGTCAGCCAGACCCGATATTTGTATTTCCATCTCACAATCTGCGTTTCGTTGATACTGTTGGAAACGGCCATATACGGTGCTCGTTGTCAGACGGGATGGGCAAGACTATCAAAGGCATTGCTTTTCGAGCCGCCGAAGAACCACTTGGGAAATTGATGCTTGGATCCAGAATGGAAAACCTGCATGTAGCAGGTTCTCTATCTTTAAATTATTGGCGTGGAAAACCGGAAGTCCAGCTTCGGATCGTTGATGCAGCGAAGCCATTGAGGAATTGAAAATTGTGCAACAATAGCAACAGAATTGTTTATAAACCCGCTCTGGCTGCTTGCGTCATATAAAAAACCCGACTATAACCCGCCCATCGCTTGGGCGCCCTTCGTCTAGCGGTTAGGACGCCGCCCTTTCACGGCGGTAACAGGGGTTCGATTCCCCTAGGGCGTACCACTTTTAAACCCTTGTTTTGCAAGGGTTTTTTCTTTTGTATAACGATGTATAGCGCGTGTATATTCGATGTGTTGGTGCGTCACTGCCCGCGTTATAGTGACAGTACCTGTCAGGTGTATTGCTTTATGCGCCAGCCGTTCACGATAACCTGTTTCCGGTTCCAGTAAATTATTTCGTACATTCGTGCTATTGACCCGGTAGCGATTCGAACGTGGGTTCAATCTCCATTGTTCTTTCATTTATTTTCGTTTAATAATTATAGAAAATGAAAGTGCACCAATGCCGAGTATTCGACAAAACGATATCCTTGAGCTGGCCCGGACTTCAGGCAGAGTGCTGGTTGACGACCTTGCCGAACATTTCTCGGTAAGTCCCCAGACCATTCGAAAAGACCTCAATGATCTGTGCGATCAACGTTTGCTTTCTCGTACCCATGGCGGCGCATTATTATCGTCGGGTGTTGAAAATGTTGAATATGATGCAAGGCGGGTGATCGCCAGTCATGAAAAGCTCGCTATCGGAAAGGCTGCGTCCGCGATCATTCCTGCAGGTGCGTCCCTGTTTATCAATATTGGCACAACTACGGAAGCTGTGGCGCAGGCGCTATTACAACATTCCGATCTGATGATTATCACAAATAACATTAATGTTGCCAATGTTATGCGGCCGTATTCACGCAATCAGGTAGTTATTGCAAGTGGTGTGGTCCGACACACAGATGGCGGTATTGTGGGTGAGGCTGCTGTTGAATTCATAAGGCAATTTAAAGTCGACTACGCAGTCATCGGTGCATCCGCAATTGATCCCGACGGTTCTCTACTGGATTTTGATTATCGGGAAGTAAAGGTGTCGCAGGCGATCCTTGATAATGCAAGACATGTTATTCTTGTCGCCGATTCAACAAAATTTGATCGTGCTGCGCCCGTAAGAATTGGTCATGTATCCAGAGTTGATACCTTTATTACCGATAAATGCCCGGAAGACTTTGCGATGATTTGCAAAGAATCCGACGTAAACCTGATCCTGGTTGAATCCTGACCCGGAAGGTTCATTATTATTTCGCTTGACCTTCGAATACACGCGAATGTATTTTGGTGGTGATATATTAATGCTGCCAGGAACATCTCATGGATCACGACGTAGATATCTTCATCATCGGCGGTGGAATTAACGGATGCGGTATCGCCAGGGATGCGTCGGGCAGGGGGCACTCGGTTTATCTTTGTGAAATGAACGATCTGGCCAGTGGAACCTCTTCGGGTTCGACAAAACTGGTTCACGGTGGATTGCGATATCTTGAGCATTATGAATTCAGGTTGGTTCGTGAGGCACTGAGCGAACGTGAATCGCTGTGGGCCATGGCACCACACATCATCAAGCCTCTCAGGTTTGTATTGCCTTATCACAAGGGATTGCGACCGGCCTGGCTCCTGAGACTGGGCCTGTTTTTATACGACCATATTGGTGGCCGTAAACTTCTACCGGCCACAAAAACGGTAGGGCTTTCCAGAGGGCACCTCGGCGAGCCTCTGGCTGATATGTTTNAAACCGGATTTGAATATTCCGATTGTTGGGTCGATGATGCGCGTCTGGTTGTTCTCAACGCCATGCATGCACGTGAAAAAGGTGCAATTATTGAAACCCGGACCCGGTGTGTTGAYGCCAAACGTGAGRGTTCCGGCTGGAGTTTGACCGTTCGCGATATCRATACGGGTAGTGAGAAARAAATTCGWGCGCGTTCWTTGGTCAATGCTGCCGGCCCCTGGGTCGACCAGGTTCTGGGAAGGACCTGTGGCAAAAACGATGTCAACAATGTTCGCCTTGTACAGGGGAGCCATATTGTGGTTCCMAGATTGTATGATCATGATCGCTGTTAYATTTTCCAGAATGCAGACAATCGCATTATTTTTGCCATACCCTATCAGCAGGATTTYACCCTGATTGGTACGACAGATCGGGAATATGAAGGGGACCCWGCCGACGTTTGCATTACCGAGGGTGAAATTAGCTATTTGTGCGATGCAGCGAGCGAATATTTCAAGGTTCCTGTATTGAAAGAAAATCTTGTTTGGGATTATTCCGGGGTACGCCCCCTGTTTGACGACGGTGCCAGCAAGGCACAGGAAGCAACCCGGGATTATGTTTTGCAGCTGGAATCTGAAAACGGTACGGCCCCGCTCCTCAATATTTTTGGTGGCAAGATTACCACATATCGCAGACTGGCCGAATCCGCTCTGAGTGAACTGGAAGAGGCCCTGTCCACTTCCGGAACCAGATGGACAGAAAAATCGACTCTTCCAGGTGGAGATTTTTTACCAACAGAATTTGATGATGTGGTCGTATCAACTTGTCAGAAGTTTGAATTTCTCGATCATAATGTTGTCCATAGGCTGGTGTCTTTGTATGGTACTCTGGTGCCCAGGGTACTGGATGATGCCCGGTCCGTTGATGATTTGGGCAAACATTTTGGTGCCGGTCTTTATGAAAATGAAGTTCGTTATCTGATTGATCATGAATGGGCCTGTAATGCCGCGGATATATTATGGCGTCGTACGAAACTTGGATTGTTCCTCAATGAAGATGATGTCCGCCAGCTGGATACCTGGATGCACGACTACATAAAATCTTTGACCGAAATACGAAAAATGGCTTGATTATCAATATCTTTTAACAATCCGGGCAAAGTAATCGGCATGTTGTCATCTGACCTCACAATGTTGTGAGATTGATTTACGGTTTTATCGCAGACAGTTTAGTTTCATTTGACACCCTTAGTTGTCATATACAGATTGTCGACCTTGATGCAGGCTCGACCAACCAAACCAGTCTAGCCCGGATGAGGAACAAACATGACCGTAACTTCAAAACTTTCCGCACTTGCCATTGCCGGAGCCGTTGCCGGCGCCATCGCGACTATATCGACTGTTGCTCCTGCACATGCTGCAGGCAAGGAAAAGTGCTTCGGCATTTCTCTTGCCGGTCAAAATGATTGTGCAGCAGGCCCGGGTACAACATGTGCCGGTACCTCAACAGTTGATTATCAGGGAAATGCATGGACACTGGTTCCCAAAGGCACGTGCGCAACAACTGAACTTGATGGAAACCGCATGGGTTCACTTGATGCTCTGACACGCGATCTGCCTGCATAATCCGAACAAGAGGTCGTGCACATGGATATCAGTATGAAGTCGATCGTCGCGACCTCTTTCCCGGAATTGACCATACCGGCACAAGCCGGTGTGGGTCTGAAAGCCGCGCATTTCCAGGATATTCTCAATAAACGGCATTGTGTGAGCTGGTTTGAAGTACATCCTGAAAATTATATGGGTGCTGGCGGCGCGCCCCATCACAATCTTGGATTAATCAGACAGGATTATCCACTTTCATTGCATGGTGTCGGTTTATCCATAGGTGCTGACAGAGCGCTTGATAAAGACCATTTGGCCCGTCTCAAACTTCTCAACGAACGTTATGAGCCAGATCTGTTCTCGGAACATTTGGCCTGGTCCACGCATGACGCGGGCTATTTAAACGACTTGCTTCCAGTGCCATATACTGAAGAAACCCTGCGGATTGTTGTTGAACATGTAGATCAGTTTCAAAACGTTCTCGGGCGTCAAATTCTATTGGAAAATCCCTCGACATATGTGCTTTTTGAACACAGCACAATGAGTGAAATTGATTTCATGACATCAATTGCCAAACAGTCTGGATGCGGGCTTTTGCTGGATATCAATAACGTGTTTGTATCCGCTACAAATCACAATTATTCTGCCGGGGATTATCTTCAGGCCTATCCGATGGCTGTGGTCCAGGAACTTCATCTGGGTGGGCATGCTCCCGATGAAGATGAAGCAGGTCGACCGCTTTTAATTGATGCACATGATCGCAATGTCGATGATGAAGTCTGGGCGTTGTACGCGCAGGTTATTGAACAAACCGGCCCTATTGCCACGCTTGTTGAATGGGACAATGACGTGCCGACATTTGATGTTCTTCAAAATGAAGCTGCATTGGCCAACACCATTCTTGGTACAAATACCAAATACGGAGCTATCGCATGACGCAACTTCAAAATCTTCAAAAAGAATTTGGAAATGCGCTTCTGAATCCTGATCTATCAATGCCGGATGGTATTACAGGGCCCGATGGTCAGCCTTCGGAAAAACGTTTTTCTGTTTACAGAAATAACGTAGTTGCTTCTCTTGTCGAAGCTCTTGGCAATGCTTTTCCGGTTGTGCGCAAGCTCGTGGGCGTTGATTTCTTCAACGCCATGGCTGCAGTGTATGTTCGTCAGGAACCTCCCAAAACTCCTGTATTAATCACTTATGGAGATACTTTCGGAAATTTTCTGGACCAGTTCGAACCAGCAAAATCGCTGCCATATCTGGCCGGTATTGCGAGACTGGAGCATGCTCGCCTTGTTGCATATCATGCAGCTGACAAAGCCAGTCTGGATACTGACATGCTAGCGAGGATTGATCCGGAGAATCTTGGAAGCCTGAAACTCAGATTGCATTCGGCAACGGTTCTTATCAGATCGGATTATTCAATCGTATCTTTGTGGCGCGCCAATGAAGGTGACAAAATTCCCGATAGCATAGATGTTTCACGCAGTGAAAATGCATTGATTACCCGTCCGGAAATGGACGTTAAACTCAGAGCCATTTCTACTGGATACGCCATATTTCTGGAATCCATAATGGAAGGTTCTCCGCTGTCAAGTGCAGCAGAACGGGCATTAACCCTGGATGCTTCATTTGATTTGGAAACTGTTTTGGCAAGTTTATTGGATAGAGGTGCCCTGCTGGGTATTTACAGTCCGGATATGAGTTAGAACTCTGTAGAATAACCAAACGAAAAACCGGGGCTCCGCAATGAAATTTATTACCAATCTGATTGATATGCATAATTCTGTATTCCATCGGATCGAACAGATGTTAGAGGGATGGTTTGTTGGTCTGGCAACCCGATTGGCATTTTTTTCTGTTTTGTACTTTTATTTTCTCAATTCAGCAAAAACCAAACTTGGCGATGGATTCATGGGGATTTTCATCCCGGATGACGGCGCATATGCGCAAATTCTGCCCTCCATCTACGAAGCATCGGGTTATGATACAGAAATGATATCGTTCTTCCCCTGGGGGCTTCTTGTTGTATTGGGGACATGGTCGGAGTTTATATTGCCCGTGTTGATTGTCGCCGGTCTTGCAACAAGACTGGCCGCGCTTGGGATGATCGGGTTTATAATGGTGCAGAGCTTTGTTGATATCGTTTTTCATCATCTGGATGATAAATCAATCGGGGCGATGTTTGATGGCGCACCCGGTGCATTGATTTACGACCAGCGCCTGCTCTGGATTTTACTTCTGGTAATTCTGGTTGTCAAAGGCGCTGGAAAAATATCCGTCGATGGCTTGCTGGGTACCAAAGGTTTGAAATAGTCCTGCATAAACGGGAAGAGGCGGAAACATCGCCTCTTCTTCTTCATGGTTGACGATGTACCGGTCCACATGTATCAAGAACGTATGAACCATATATCACAAACAGCAACCTGGTATTTTATCACCTTTACATAAAGGGTGGATGTGCTGTTTTAACACTGACCACCGGATTGGTGGTCAGGTTGTAATGCAAGGTCTCCGATCCAGGGAGACCATAATGACCAGACCTTTCATCACCATACGACCCGCTCAACAGGCAGATTTCGAACAATTGTGTCTATTGTGGCGTCAGCTTGATGAATTTCACCGAACCCGTGATCCAAACAGATTTCATCGGCCTGACGGCACGCAAAGGCCCGGCGGCTATATTGATGACCTGATCGACAGGGTTGATCGCGCATTGCTGGTTGCAGAAAGCCGTTCCGGACAACTGGTTGGACTTTGCAGTGTGATCATTTACACCCGCCCGGAGAGTGTTGTTAAACCTGCAGGCAGTATCTTTGAGCTCGATAACCTCGTTGTTGATGAGCTTTGGAAACGAAAAGGAATTGCCCGGTTATTACACCGCGAAGCCGTTCAATGGTCACGTGATCACGGCGCAAATGAGCTTACGCTCAAAGTGTACGCGTTTAACGTTTCGGCTCAGGCATTTTATGAGAGTATTGGTTTTAAGCCAGTGTTGCATCATATGGCGTGTGCGATATAAAACCTGTTGCGCCCGACTGAGTGCAACAGGCTTTAGCGGCCATAGATATCAGATACTTTCGATTTCCTCGCGCAAAACCTCGAGTTCAAGCCATTGAATTTCGGCTTCATCATGCTGTTCCTGAGCCTTGCTCAGGTCGGCAGACGTTTGATTGAATTTATCGGGGTTGCGTGCATATAGATCGTTGTCGGCGAGTATGACATTCAATTTCTTCATTTTGGACTGAAGTTTATCAAGCTTGATTGGCAATTGTTCCAGCTCATATTTTTGTATGTAGGACAGCTTTTTGGAAGATCCCGATGAAGTTGCCGTGATGGATTTGGATTTGGATCTGGATCTGGTTTCAACACTCTGTTCGGTGCCTTTTTTTTCAACACCATGTCCGCGCTGACGGATCATGTCATTGAATCCTCCTGCATATTCCTGCCACTGTCCGGGGCCTTCATAGGCAATTACCGAAGACACAACACGATCCAGAAAATCGCGGTCATGGCTTACCAGCAGCACAGTCCCCTTGTAGTTCTCCAGAATTTCCTGCAATAAATCCAGTGTCTCCAGATCCAGATCGTTGGTCGGTTCATCCAGCACCATCAAATTGGAGGATCTTGCCAGCGCTTTGGCCAATAACAATCGAGCGCGTTCGCCACCCGACAATGTCTGCACCGTGGATCTGGCTTTCTCCGGAGAAAACAGAAAGTCTTTCATATAGCCAATGACATGGCGTTTTTCACCATTCACCTCGATCGTATCACCGCCGCCGGTCAAAGCTTCTTTGACTGTCATATCCGGAGCGAGTTCCGAGCGTGTTTGGTCAATTAAAACACAATCAATGTTGGTGCCAATTTTAAGTTTGCCGGAATCTGCGTCCAGCAAACCGGTTAACATATTCAACAATGTGGTTTTACCTGCACCATTTGGCCC
>JAESRR010000025.1 GCA_016764535.1 Cohaesibacteraceae bacterium
GTCATTTTGATCGGGATTGTCTGGATCTCCACCCAGTTCGCTGGCCATGTCCAGTGCAGTCAGCAATTCCCGACATGCAGCGGAATAGACAGTTTGCTCTTCGCAAACAGATCCGAGCTGGTCCAGTTGTTCGCCTGCTTTTTCCTCGACCCAGTCTCGCCAGGCATCAACGATTGGTACCGCATTGGCAGGTGGTGCGAGGCCGGTGATTTTTTCCCGCACCATCAAAGCAATGGCATCTTCCAGTGGAGCGTTTGAACGATCAGTGACATTTGCAAAATTACTGGATGCATAGCGCTCTTCCAGCATCGCTGTTAAATTGGACGCTACTCCTGTCATGCGTTTTGCGCCGATGGATTCAACACGCGCTTGTTCCACAGCATCGAATACTGCCCGGGCGTTTTCTCCCTCAGGTGCATTGCGGCTATGAACAGCGGCATCGTGACAGGCAATTCTCAAGGCAAGTGAATCAGCATGTCCACGGGTCACGGCAGCCGATGTTCCCGTTAGTCGGCGGGGTGGTTCTGGCAAGCGTACCCGATCACCCGCAAGACTGGCGCGATCCGCAGCGAACGTGATTTCCAGATCCGGCTTGCCGGATATTGCTTTTAGAGTTGCTGCGACAGCTCTTTTAAAATCTTCTTGCGGTCCCTGACTGGAAGACGAGACCGTAACCCTGGTTTTCTTATCCAAGATCGTCCTTCCTCATTATCAGGACAGCGCGATATTAACTGTAGACTCGGGCAATTCCTCGCCAAAACAACGCTGGTAAAACTCGGCAACCTGTGCCCGCTCGAACTCGTCACATTTGTTAAGGAATGTCATTCGAAAGGCAATGCCAACGTCCCCGAAGATTTCTGCATTTTCGGCCCAGGTGAGAACTGTGCGCGGGCTCATGACGGTTGATATATCTCCGTTCATGAACGCATTACGCGTGAGATCGGCGATACGCACCATATTGGAAACAATTTCCTTGCCTTCGGCGGTCTGGTACGATTTTACCTTCGCGGTTACAATTCCGACTTCGTGGTCGTGAGGTAGATAGTTAAGAACGGTCACGATCGACCAACGATCCATTTGTCCCTGATTTATCTGTTGGGTACCATGATACAATCCAGATGTGTCACCAAGACCAATTGTGTTTGTTGTAGAAAACAATCGGAAAGACGGGTGAGGGCGGATTACCCGGCTTTGGTCCAGCAGAGTAAGGCTTCCCGAGGATTCCAGAACACGCTGGATAACGAACATTACATCGGGTCGACCGGCATCATATTCATCAAAAACAAGAGCCACATTATTTTGCAATGCCCAGGGTAAAATACCATCCCGAAATTCGGTTATTTGTTTGCCGTCTTTAAGTACAATTGCATCTTTACCAATCAAATCAATCCGACTGATATGTGCGTCAAGATTGACCCTGACGCATGGCCAGTTCAACCTGGCGGCGACCTGTTCAATGTGAGTGGATTTACCTGTGCCGTGGTAGCCGGTAACCATAACGCGACGATTGTGTGCAAAACCTGCGAGAATYGCCAGWGTKGTCTGGCGATCAAAYAAATAGTCGGGRTCRATATCGGGKACATTGGGCGATGCCGTGGAAAACGCCGGGGCCTGCCAGTCACTATCAATGCCAAATGTGTCGCGGACGGAAATAGTTGTGTCCGGACGGCCCTGAACATCCAAAGTCATCTCGTTCATATTCACTCCGTTTCCTGGTGCTCATGGATTGCAACAGGCTCAAGGTGGGGTGTCCGTGCAATTGTGGACGCATCGAATTCAGTTTGAAGCCATCAAAAGTGACAATACTCGATGCGCCATTCCACGTTAAAACCGACGTCTGGACAGAGTCGGACTTCGTAATGATTTCTTCAAATTATTCTTATCAGCAATAACCTGCAGATTTCAATGTATTGTAAGCTGTAATCACCTGTGAAAGGCGTTCTTCTGAACTTCTGTCTCCGCCATTGACATCGGGATGGTGGGTTTTGACCAGTTTTTTGTATTGGGATTTTATTTCACTGGAAGTCGCACCATGGCCAAGCTCAAACACATCAAGGGCTTTTTTCTCTAAAGGTTTGAGTTTGCGTTTGTACGGTGTTTGTCGGGATTCTACGGTGCTTCTTTGGCCAATTCGATCATACGGGTTTTCACCTTCCCAGGTTTTCCCTTGAGTTTCACCGGCCTCCGCTGTTGCTTCGCCCCATGAATTTACACCCATTTTCCAGGTAGGACGATGTCCGGTCTCGGAATCCTTGCGAAAGTTTGCCTGTTGATCATCCGACATACCGTTGAAATAGTTGTAGGCCTTATTGTACTCGCGAACATGATCTACACAAAAATGGTAAAACTCGCCTTCTGCATCACGGCCCTTGGGAGCCTTGTGGGGTGCAGGGTTGTCGCAATTGCGCCACTCGCAAGGGGGATGTTTAATCCCTTCACGTTTTTTAGCTTCTGGTTTTACACGTAGTGAATCGAATAGATTTGGTTTGTTCTTCATGGTGCCAAACATTTATAATGAGCAGGTAGTAGAATGTTTGAACATTCTACACTAATTAGTGTGCAAGTCAGACATGGACAAGCCGAAGATCAAAAGCATTATTTTCCACAGGCATCAAGTACAATCATGAGCATCACGCACAAAATAGAGAATAAACTGAACGAAGCGTTCCGTCCACTGCGCCTTGAGGTGATAGATGAGTCGGAGCAGCACCGGGGTCACGGTGGCTGGAAAGAGGGCGGAGAGACCCATTTTCGCGTAAAAATTGTATCAGAAAAATTCTCTGGCATGAACCGTTTGGCGCGTCATCGGGCAATTCATGATGCACTCGAGGAAGAGCTCAAGGGAGCCGTTCATGCATTGGTAATCGAAGTCTCCGCCCCGCATGATTAAATTTGTTGCAGAATTAATTGGTGATACAAATGTCTGAACGCGATGATGTGACACGGGACTGGCAAACAGACACCGTGTTGGCCCAGGCGCTACATGGTGTTGACCAGGCCACCGGTGGTGTGGTTCCGGCGCTTCAACCTTCAACGACTTTTGTGCGGGACCAGGCCTATCAACCGTTAAAAGGGCACATATACTCCCGCTACACGACGCCCAACCTGACAGGTCTTGAACAAATTGTTGCCAGGATTGAGGGCGGACCGGCGGCGCTTTGTTTTTCATCAGGACTTGCCGCAATTACGACATTGCTCGAAAGTTTACCAATCGGGTCGCGAATTGTTGCACCTGAAATTATGTATTTTGCCGCGCTGGACTGGATGAAGCATCTTGATCAACAGGGGCGAATCAAACTCGATTTGTTCAATCCGGATGAAAATGATGATCTCTCACGTGTTTTGGCAGACAAACCAGCTGATCTTGTCTGGATTGAGCCAGCCGTAAATCCGACATGGACCGTAATTGGAATTGAAGAGAGTGCGAGACTTGCGCATCAGGCAGGTGCGCGGTTGGCTGTAGATGCAACGGTTACGCCGCCTGTCACAACAAAGCCGCTTGAAATGGGTGCTGATTATGTAATGCATTCAGGAACCAAATATCTAAACGGGCATTCCGATGTTCTAAGCGGTGTCCTTATTCCAAAAAAATGCGACGAACAATGGGGTAAAATTGTATTTGCGCGCGGGATGCTGGGAAACCCTCTTGCACCATTTGAAGCCTGGCTGATGATACGCGGGTTACGAACCCTGGGCATCAGATTTGCAGAATGTTCTCGAAATGCGATGATCATCGCAAGGCATTTTGAACATCATTCACGGATCGAAACTATATTATATCCCGGCCTGGTTTCGCATCCAGGTCATGCCATCGCCGCGCATCAATGTAAAAATGGTTTTGGTGGCATGATGTCCATTTTGGTTAAAGACGGKTCATTCTCCGCCCTTCAGGTGGTTACAAGGCTAAAGATATTTTTACCGGCAACGTCYCTTGGYGGCGTTGAAAGTCTGGTTGAACATCGTAAAACRGTTGAGGGAGAAAACAGCCCAACATCTGAAAAATTGTTGCGCCTCTCGATAGGTATTGAGGCTGTGGAAGACTTGATTGCTGATTTGGAACAGGCGCTTGGCTAGATACTAATCAAAGGTCGCACGGTTCAGGATTGAGTTCCAAGGGGCGTGACACGCAACGCAGTAATCTGATTGCGGTGTCTGCGAATGACCCTGAATCTAAAATTATGGAACGTAAATGCTTGCCCTGGCTCCGGAATCTGACGCGCTTCATGAATAACAAGGCCAGCAATGGTCGTCGCTTCTTCTTCGGGAAGTTGCCAATCCATTGCTCTGTTGAGATCACGGATTGGCACTGTGCCTTCCACGCTTATTGAACCGTCAGGAAAAGTTTGCAATCCCTGAATATTAACATCATGTTCGTCAGCAATCTCACCAACAATTTCTTCCAGAATGTCCTCAAGTGTAACCAGTCCCATAACCTCGCCATATTCATCGATAACGATCGCAAAATGGGTTCGTCTTTTCAGAAAAGCGTTGAGCTGGTCTTTCAGATTTGTTGATTCTGGAACAAACCAGGGCGGGGTGGCAACATCCATAACGTTGAATAAAGTGCGGTCGCCATCGATAGATGCAAGAGTTCTTAAAACGTCCTTGGCGTGAATTACTCCGACAATATTGTCTTTCTCGCCTTTCCAAACCGGTATGCGGGTAAACGGACTATCCAGAATTTTCTGGACCAGAACGTCGGACGAATTATCGGCGTTCAGCATTTGCATCGATGTTCGATGAACCATGATGTCCGAGATTTCCAGTTCTTCAAGATCAAGTAAACCATCCAGTCGATCCCGGTCGTCTTTAATCACACTACCTTCCAGATGGAGGAGATCCACGGCTCCCCGCAATTCATCCTGTGCTGACAAATTATCAATTTGGTCGGTTCTGACGCCAAATATTCGTAAAAGTCTGCCAACAATCCATTCGATGGCAACGACAAAAGGATGAAATACAACAATAATGGGACGCAATACCGGAGCGACAGCAAGCGCAAATTTGTCGGGATTTTGCAGGGCCCAGGTTTTAGGAAGGACTTCGGCAAAAATCAAAACAACAAATGTCATGATCAAGGTTGCATAAGCGACACCAGGTTCCCCAAAAAATGCGATGAATGCGCTTGTTGCCAGTGAAGATGCCAAAATATTGACAAGATTGTTGCCCAGCAGAATTGATCCAATCAGCCGTTCGCGTGATTTGGTGAGTAAATTAACCGTGCGGGCCCGTTTATCGCCTTTTTTCTCACGTTGATGCATGCGGGCACGGGAGGCAGCGGTAAGTGACGTTTCAGACCCGGAGAAAAAAGCTGAAATAATAATCAGGACAACAATTGAAATCAGAATGATCCAGAGCGCTGGGGTCATTGTTTTAGAGCCTTGTCAAGAAACTGGCGTACTTTCTCGATCGGTACATCATTTTGAATGAAAGATTTACCAATTCCACGCGCCAGAATAAAAGTCAGTTTACCACGTGAGACTTTTTTGTCCTGGGCAATAATGTCCAACAGGTAGTCAACTCCGGGAAGTTGAAATGGCAATTGGCTGACAGATACAGGCAAACCGACTTCTGCGAGGTGAGATTTGACCCTTGCCGTATCTTCAGCGGAACAAAGCTCCAGGGATTGGGAAAATGAAAAGGCCATGACCATTCCGATGGAAACACCTTCTCCATGTACCAGAAGAGCAGTGTCGTAGTTGGCGGCTTTTTCAAGAGCGTGCCCGAAAGTATGTCCCAGGTTTAATAGAGCCCTGCAACCGTTTTCAAATTCATCGGAAGCGACAACGCGGGCTTTGGCCCGGCAGGAATGGGCAATAGCCTCTTCTCTTTCAGGCCCGCCAGAAAATATTCCACGCCAGTTTCTTTCGAGCCATTCAAAGAATGCCGGATCATCAATTAATCCATATTTCGCGATTTCTGCATATCCAGCCTTGAAATCGCGATCTGGCAGGGTGTCCAGTATCGCAGTATCGGCGAAAACAAGTGAAGGCTGATTAAACAAGCCGACCAGATTTTTACCGTGAGATGAATTTATGCCGGTCTTGCCACCGACACTGCTGTCAACCTGCGCCAAAAGGGACGTTGGAATTTGGATGAACCGCATTCCTCTGCGAACAAGTCCGGCCGCAAATCCGGCAAGATC
This sequence comes from Cohaesibacteraceae bacterium, assembly GCA_016764535.1. GTDB lineage: Bacteria > Pseudomonadota > Alphaproteobacteria > Rhizobiales > Cohaesibacteraceae > JAESRR01. The sequence goes on from JAESRR010000025.1 coordinate 6,146, forward strand.
GCCAATCACTCCTCCACCAAGTGCAATAATCCAGTCATTGCGCTCCAGACGTGCTTCAAGAACCGCATCACAGACCTGCTGCAGATGTTGATAGCTTTTGGTAGCTTCGCCGGCCGGAAGAATGATTTGGGTGTGTTGTATGCTCGCAGAGTCCAATAATGATTGCAGAGCGACAAGATGAAGGTTGGCAACATTTGTATCGGAAACAATTGCAACCCGGCAATTTTGCATCAAGGTTGTAATTACCTGACCATCAGTGTCGAATAGATTACGCCCGATTTGTATGTCATAGCTACGCTCGCCAAGTTCAACCTTTACAACTTCTCTGGTTGCTGTGTGGTTTTCCTGCTGGTTCATTTGATGGTGCCTTGCTCGGGACATCTCTCGAGATGCATCTCGAGTATATCTACAAGGTCCTGAACGATAGCATCATGCGGGGCGTCTCTTGAGGGCACAGTCAGGTCAGCCAGCTTGTACACTGGATAACGCTGATCAATTAATGCACGCATGGTTTTTTCTGGATTATCTGTTTTCAATAATGGACGATGAGAACGTCTTTGAACACGTTCCATTAAGATTGCGATTTCTGCTTGCAGCCAGATCGAAATACCTCTTGCTGCTATGACCTTGCGCGTTTCTTCATTCATCCAGGCTCCGCCGCCGGTAGCCAATACCTGTGGCCCGTTATTTAGCAGCCGTGCAATGACCTTTTTTTCGCCTTCTCTGAAATAGGCCTCACCATGCAACTCAAACATTTCCGGAACCGTTAGATTTGCAGCGTCCTCAATTTCCTGGTCAGCATCGCGAAAAGGCAGGTTAAGTTTTTTAGCAATTCGCCGACCGATCGTTGTTTTACCAGCGCCCATCATGCCAATCAGAACAAGGCTGCGTTGGCCCAGCTTGCTGCGGATATTTGCATAAACCGAGTGCATATCCTGATTATTCATAAAGGTAATACTTCCATATTATTCGAACCATACGCAATTTTGTATTTTCCTGTGCAGATTTGCCGTCGACGAAGTCCAACTGTCAAGATCCAGCGGTACAAAATTTAGAGTCAAAGTTGCAGTTATCATCTGGCAAACCAGGGTTGGTGGTAAAAAAACATGACGCGCACCAGGAATTGCTGTTAGAATTCCGTAGTCAAATATTAGTTGGGATGCAGAAATGCCAAGTCTTATTCGTTTTCTGGTTTTTTTGTTGGTCCTTGGCGGACTGGGATATGGCGGAATATTCGCTCTTGCCACAATGGTGGAACCCCGACCCCGGATAATGACCGAGACAATATCTGCGGATTTGCTACCAGGATAACGGCATGGCCCGCGATTCTATGTTAATCGAAACATTTCTTGAGATGCAAAGCGCCGAGCGTGCTGCTGCAGATAATACACTTGAGTCCTACAGGTATGATCTGGAGGATTTTTGTTCTTTTATCACCGGAAGTAGTGATGGCCTTGCACAAATCGGTGCAGACCAGATTCGAAAATACCTGTCGATGTTACACGCACAGGGTTTCGCCAGCTCAACAGCAGCAAGACGGTTATCTGCACTAAAACAATTTTTCAAATTTTTGTATCAGGAGCGAATTCGTCCCGATGACCCAACAACGAGTATCGACGCTCCACGCCGGACCAAACCCTTGCCAAATATCCTGACTGTTCAGGAAGTCGATCGACTAATTGAAGCTGCAAAATTTAATGCCTCCATGGATGGACCAACCGAAGGGCGGCGCTTAAGGGCGATGCGACTATATGCGTTGCTGGAGGTTCTGTATGCCACGGGAATGCGGGTATCCGAGCTGGTATCTTTACCGGGTAGCGCTGCCACAACCGATTCTCGATATTTGATGGTAATGGGTAAAGGTAGAAAAGAACGAATTGTTCCATTGAACGCGGCGTCGAGGCTGGCAATGCAGGACTATCTTCGGGAAAGAAATAGTATCAAGGGTGAGTATAAGGGGCCGTGGCTGTTCCCTTCGAGTGGAAAAACCGGTCATTTAACGCGACAGGCATTTGCTCGTGATCTGAAATCACTTGCAGCCCATACCGGAATTGGAGCGTCCAGGGTCTCTCCGCATGTCCTGCGCCACGCTTTTGCCAGCCACATGCTCCAAAATGGAGCGGATTTGCGTATGGTTCAGCAATTACTTGGTCATACCGATATTTCCACCACGCAGATATACACTCATGTGCTTGATGAACGGCTGAAGAGTCTGGTTTCAGAGCGTCATCCGCTTGCCACACAAAATCAATCATGATGTCGATGACCAATATTATGCTGCTTGACAGCGATGTTACAAAACGGCAGTTAGGTCACTACAATTATTGAATGTCCGGCGGGGTCGGACTATCATTGGATTTGTTAATGCACAGCTTTCTTGAATTTGAAAAACCGGTGGCAGACCTTGCAGGCAAGGTCCAGGAACTACGCGCATTGCAGGACGGAGATAATTCCGTCGATGTAGGCGATGAGATTCAACGACTTGAAAACAAAGCTGCACAGGCATTGGCCGATCTATATGCAAGATTGACGCCCTGGCAGAAAACCCAGGTAGCCCGTCATCCGGACCGGCCACATTTTCGCGATTACATCAAAGCACTGATCGAGGATTTCACACCACTTTCCGGCGATAGACAGTTTGGCGATGATGATGCAATTCAGGCGGGTTTTGGACGTTTTAATGGTCAACCGGTCGCAGTATTGGGACACGAAAAAGGCTCTGATACGCAAAGCCGTTTGAAACACAATTTTGGAATGGCGCGACCAGAGGGCTACCGTAAATCTGTACGTATTATGAATCTCGCACAGAAATTCGGTTTGCCGGTGATTTACCTGGTGGATACTGCTGGTGCATATCCTGGTATTGGTGCCGAGGAACGCGGCCAGGCCGAGGCCATTGCACGTTCGACCGATTGTTGCCTGTCTCTGGGAGTTCCCAACATTGCGGTTATAATTGGTGAAGGTGGTTCGGGTGGAGCAATCGCTCTTGCGACTGCCAATCGTGTTTATATGCTGGAGCATTCGATTTACAGCGTCATCTCTCCGGAAGGTGCGGCCTCAATCCTGTGGCGAGATTCTACCCGTGCACAGGATGCGGCAACAAATATGAAAATCACCTCAACTGATCTTACCGGATTCGGTGTAATTGATGGTGTTATCGAAGAACCGATAGGTGGAGCGCATCGCGATCCAGAAGCAATATATATGAAAGTGGGGCGAACTATTGAAGCCGGGCTTTCAGAATTCTCTTCTATGTCAGCAGATGAAATTCGTTCGCAGCGACGTAAAAAGTTTCTTTCAATTGGTCGCCAGTTGTAATTCGGCCATTGAACAGATTTGATGTGGACACCCTGTAACCCGTTGACGTTTGTCATCGGGTTTTTTCATTTTTTTAGATATTTGAAAACGATTTCTGAATTTGGTCACAGTGACGTGATCAATAATAATTGGTAACTTCTTCTCAAGGTTAATAAAATTACTATGATTTTGTGGCAGGCAAAGCCACTAAAGCGTCTGTTTTGAGTTTACGCTGCTGGAGTTTTAAAATATGCGACATTTCTATGTTGTTATTGCATTGGGCCTCGGGCTTTCAGGTTGTCAATCCTATCTTGAGGGATCTTCAAAGCAAAATGCTCCATTGTCATCCAAAATAAAAAACAGGATGGCAAAACTGAATATGACAGCGGGAGACCCGATTGTTGTACGTATTTTCAAACAGGAAGCTGAACTTGAAGTCTGGAAACGGACACAGACCGGTCGTTACGCTCTTTTAAAATCCTATCCGATATGCAGCTGGTCCGGCGAGCTTGGTCCCAAGAAAAAAGAAGGGGACAGGCAGGCACCGGAGGGGTTCTATAGCATCACCCCGGGATTGATGAATCCCAGATCGAGCTATTATCTTGCTTTCAATATGGGATACCCAAACAAGTTCGACCGGGCTCTGGGGCGAACCGGCAAACATCTGATGGTTCACGGTTCCTGTTCCTCACGTGGCTGTTATGCGATGGAAAACAAACAGATAGAGGAAATCTACGCGTTTGCCCGGGAAACGTTTTCTGCAGGTCAAAAAACGTTCCAGGTGCAGGCATTCCCATTTCGTATGACACCACAGAATATGGCCAGACAAACCACCAGTCCGAATTTCGATTTTTGGAGAACCCTTAAAGAAGGGTCAGATCATTTCGAAGTCACAGGCAAGCCACCAAAAGTTGAAGTTTGCGGTCGCAATTATGTTTTTAACGCGGATGCCAATGGCAAATTGTTCAATGCCACACAGGCATGCCCCGCCTATGAAATTCCTGATCCAATTTATACCCAGGTCAGTCAGAAACAAATTACTGATGAAATTGCCTTTGTTCAAGCTCTGGAAGACTTGAAGATTGAACAGGCCCAGGTTGAAACCGCGCGGGATGTTGAAATTGTTGCCGCTTTTCAGCGGGTAACAAATGCGAGAAACGCGCCTGAAGAACCCAAAGCCGGTTCCGGTAACTGGTTTGGAAAGTTTCTTGGTAATAAAACAGTTCCCACTGTGACTACAGTGGAAAGCCCGGTTCTGGAAGTGGGAACAATCTTGCCAGGGGCGCCATTACCCAAAATAAATCCCGCCAGAACGAGTACAGGTGATCCTGAAATTGTCAAAAAAGGGTTTTTTGCAAAACTAAATCCCTGGGGTAAATAGGGTGTTACGATTAGATCTGCAAGGCAAGTGTGATTGAGGGAATGCTCTAAAACAAAATATATTCGACAGGCTCAATCCTGATATGAAAAAGGCGGCTTTTCAGCCGCCCCCAAAATTAGAATTTTCCGTGGCAATGTTTATATTTTTTCCCCGATCCACATGGACATGGGGAATTCCTGGAAACTTTGCCCCAGGTCTCCTGATCTTCTGGATCCAGTTCTGCTATATCGTTTTCCCCGGTTTGGGGATTGAGATGCTGTTCATGCAGTTGAGACATATCGGGAGCAACAGGCTCGGGTGGTGCCAGCTCGATATATGAGAGCTGTTTGGTTACAACACGACGCAAATTCGCCAGAAGTTCCTGAAACAACTCAAAAGTCTCTGCCTTGAATTCCTGCAACGGATCACGTTGACCATATCCGCGCAATCCAATGACCTGTCGCAGATGATCAAGGGATACGAGATGTTCACGCCACAGATGGTCAAGAGTTTGCAGGAGTACAGATTTTTCTACCTGACGCATTACATCGGGTGTAAACCGGGCAACTTTGGAAGCAAAGGCTTCATCGGCAAGGCGTTCCAGCCTTTCGCGAATCTCCTCGTCGGCGATACCTTCTTCCGCAGCCCAGTCCTTAATGGGTAAATCAAGAGCAAAGGATTCTTTTACCGCTTCCTGCAAACCTTCAGCATCCCATTGTTCCGCATAGGCTTTCTCTGGAATGTGATTTGATACCAGTTCGTCTATAACCTCATGACGCATATCAATTACGGTATCAGTGACATTTTCATCCGTAATCAATTCAATACGCTGTTCAAAGATCACTTTGCGTTGATCGTTCATGACATCGTCAAATTTCAGAAGATTCTTACGGATGTCAAAATTGCGCGCCTCGACTTTGGACTGTGCCCGTTCGAGTGCCTTGTTTATCCAGGGATGAACAATCGCTTCATCTTCCTGCAGGCCAAGTTTCTGAAGCATGCTGTCCATGCGCTCAGAGCCAAAAATTCGCATCAAATCATCTTGCAATGACAGGAAAAATTTGGAACGGCCCGGATCGCCCTGGCGTCCGGAACGGCCACGTAACTGATTATCAATCCGGCGACTTTCGTGCCGCTCGGTTCCGATAACATATAATCCGCCGGCATCCAGAGCTTCTTTTTTGAGAACCGCTACTTCCGACTGAATAGTCTCGGTCCGGGTTTTGCGTTCTGCTTCTTCGGTGATGTCGCCGAGCTCAAATTCGACTCGCATGTCTACATTGCCGCCCAGTTGCACATCGGTGCCACGTCCGGCCATGTTGGTGGCGATAGTGATAGCGCCTGGCACACCGGCCTGAGCCACGATATAGGCTTCCTGCTCGTGATGACGTGCATTCAGTACCCGATGCTCAATATTGTCTTTTGTGAGTATCGATGAGAGTTCCTCAGATTTTTCGATTGAAGTTGTGCCAACCAGCACAGGTTGCTTGCGGTCGTGGCACTCTTTCACCAGACGGATAATCGCCCGGTCTTTTTCAGTAACCGTGCGGTATACTTCATCGTGATCATCAATTCGGGCAACATCCAGATTGGTCGGAACGTCAACAACATCCAGACCGTAAATGTCCATAAATTCTTCGGCTTCCGTTTGCGCGGTGCCAGTCATGCCGGATAATTTTGAATAGAGACGGAAATAGTTCTGGAATGTTACAGAAGCGAGTGTTTGGTTTTCTGGCTGTATGGCAGTGCCTTCTTTTGCTTCCAGTGCCTGATGCAAGCCTTCAGAATAGCGTCTGCCTTCCATCATTCTGCCAGTAAACTCGTCAATGATTACGACCTGATCATCCTTGACGATGTAATCCTTGTCTTTCGTGAACAGGGTATGGGCACGCAATGCCTGGTTAAGATGATGGACGAGGGTAACATTCTCGATATCATACAACGACGCGCCCTTCATCATGCCATTTTCAGTCAGGATCTCCTCGAGATGCTCGTTGCCCTGTTCTGTATAGCTTGATGATTTGGTTTTCTCGTCTATTTCATAGTCAGCTTCCACCAACTGCGGGATCAGACGATCAATCGTKACATARAGCTCKGAGTGGTCGTCAAGAGGTCCGGATATGATCAAGGGYGTRCGGGCTTCATCAACGAGAATTGAATCAACTTCATCGACAATCGCATAATGGTGTCCGCGCTGAACCATCGATTCGATTTCGTATTTCATATTATCGCGGAGATAATCAAATCCATATTCGTTGTTCGTGCCGTATGTGATATCGCATGCGTAAGCCGCCGAACGATCCCCATCGGATTTTCCATGCACCACAACGCCGGTCGTCATGCCAAGGAAACCAAATATTTTCCCCATCCAGTCTGCGTCACGCTGTGCCAGATAATCATTGACCGTTACGATATGCATACCTTTGGCAGGCAAAGCGTTTAAATATGCCGCGAGTGTACTCACGAGTGTTTTGCCTTCACCCGTACGCATTTCGGCAATGGATCCTTCATGAAGAACCATTCCACCCATCAACTGAACGTCGTAATGTCGTTGACCAATGGCACGTTTTGATGCTTCGCGCACAGTGGCGAATGCCGGAACCAGCAGATCGTCCAGTTTGGTTCCATCTTTCAGCTGCTGACGAAATTCATCGGTTTTACCCCGAAGCTCCTCATCACTCAACTTTTCCATATCTGCTTCAAGAGCATTGATAGCTTCTACATTCGGATGAAAACCTTTGATCCGACGGTCATTTGCACTACCAAAAAATTTACGCGCAATAGCGCCGAGACCGACCATATGACGGGCCTTCCTGTGGTTCCCTGGCCCCAAACGGAGCAAAGTTCAAATTGTCGTCATCAAGAGGATGACCAAACCGGTTGTAACTAACCTGTGAGCAAAACGGCCGTGCACAATCAGGATAGCAGGTTGCTCGACAGATAAGTGTGGGTTACCAGCTTGTCAACGCAGTGTTTTAAGGTTTAGCTCTTTTTATTTGCATTAGTGGTCTGGTGTATTCTTGTGCTGACCGATTTCAGGAAAGAAAATCCAATGAAACAACAGTCAAAAAGATGGTCACTTGCGCTTTCGGCAATAATCGCATGCGGCATGTTATCTACCGGAAAATTACAAGCTCAGGATACGATCGCAGCGAGAATTGGCGATACTGTTATTACTGAACAGGAAATTACATTTGCCAGAGGTGATTTTGCCCAGCATCTGGAAAAAATACCACCTGAACAACAGCGTACAGCCATTCTTGATGTTTTGACTGACATGCATCTACTTGCTCGCGAGGCAAGGAACCTGGGTATCGATGAATCTCCAGAATTCAAGGCTCGCCTCGCGTTTTTGTACGAGCGCGCCCTGCGGAATGAATACTTTCGGACGCAGATTGGCGGTAAGGTAACTGAAGCTGATGTGCGGGCGCGTTATGAAAAGGAAATTCTTGGCCAGCCACAGGATGAGGAAGTTCACGCACGTCACATTCTGGTGAAAACAAAAGATGAAGCGATTGCCTTGATCGTTGAGCTGGATGGCGGAGCAGACTTTATAGAACTGGCAAAAAAACATTCAACGGGGCCCAGTGGCCCTCGCGGCGGTGATCTCGGTTTTTTTGGCAAAGGACAAATGGTCCCTCCGTTTGAGGAAGTAGCCTTCAAATTACAACCCGGTGCGCATACGCCGACACCTGTGAAAACGCAATTTGGCTGGCATGTATTGAAATTGGAAGAAAAACGTCTGAAACCACATCCATCTTTTGAACAACTGGCTCAGCGTATCAGAGGGTCAATGATCAACGAACTATATGGAAAGAAAATGGAAGAACTGAAGTCCAAAACCAAAATTGAAATTATTCAGTAATTCAAATCAGAAACAGGAATTGAACATGGATTGTATCAAGTCGCCATTTGCGCCCGGAAAAATTGAAGATCTTCCTGTCATTCCGGGGGTTACACTGGCGMCTGCTGCGGCCGGTATTAAATATACAGGTCGCACTGATCTTATGATTGCTGTTTTTGAACCGGGGACAAGTGTTGCAGGGGTTTTTACCAAATCCAGATGCGCATCTGCTCCAGTAGAGTGGTGTCGGAATATACTGGATGCCGGTGACGCCAGAATTCTTGTTGTCAATTCGGGAAATGCCAATGCGTTTACCGGCTTACAGGGCAAAAATGCAACTAAACGAACTGCAGATGCTGCGGCGACTGCGGCGGGTTGTAACCCGGAGCAGGTTTACCTGGCGTCAACCGGCGTAATAGGAGAGCCACTGGACCCGGCACCGTTTGAACATTTGCTTGGAAATTTGATAAATTCCTGCCAGCCGAACATTTGGTCGTCAGTCGCTCGCGCGATAATGACTACCGATACCTTCGCCAAGGTTTGCTCGGTCAAATTCGAACTGGATGGTCACACATTTATCCTGAACGGGGTTGCCAAGGGTGCAGGTATGATTGCCCCTGACATGGCAACCATGTTGTCGTTCATTTTTACAGATGTGCCGGTGTCATCCTCCATCCTTCAATCCATCTTGTCCGATGTAGTCGAAACATCATTCAACGCGATCACAGTCGATAGTGATACCTCCACCAGCGATACGGTACTGGTATTTGCAACCGGAAAAACGTCGCCAGTTGGTTTCAAAGCGATAACAGGTTCTGACGACCCCAGAATACCCCTGCTCGCAGAAGCTCTCTCAAAATTATCAATCAATCTGGCTCATCAAATCGTTAAAGACGGGGAGGGGGCACGAAAATTTGTAGAAATACAAATTTCAGGTGCCGCAGACAAGGTAGCTGCAAAAAATATAGCCATGTCGATAGCGAACTCTCCATTAGTCAAAACGGCAATTGCCGGTGAAGACGCAAATTGGGGCAGGGTCGTGATGGCTATTGGCAAGGCCGGCGAAGAAGCTGACCGTGATCAACTTTCTATTTGGTTTGGGGATCATCGCGTCGCTTATGAAGGAGAAAGGGATCTGGATTATTCAGAAGAAGCAGCATCTGATTATATGAAAAATGCAGAAATAGTACTCAGGGCTGATGTCGGAGTGGGCGATGGCGAGGCAACCGTCTGGACCTGTGATCTGACGAAGGAATATGTCGCTATCAACGGCGATTACCGGAGTTAGCAACGAATGAAATTATTGCTGGTTGCAGCTTGTGCTTTGGTGGACAGGGATAATCGAATTCTGATCGCGCAGCGTCCCGAAGGGAAATCCATGGCGGGACTCTGGGAATTCCCGGGCGGAAAAATTGAGCCAGGCGAGCGCCCCGAGCAGACCCTTGTCAGAGAACTTTCCGAAGAACTCGGCATCACGACCTGGGAAAGTTGTTTGGCTCCATTAAGCTTCGCCAGTCACGGATATGACAACTTTCATCTTTTGATGCCGCTTTATGTGTGCAGACGATGGGATGGATCTCCTGTGGGGTGCGAAAATCAGTCAATTAAATGGGTGCGTGCAAACCAGCTGCGTGAGTATCCCATGCCATCTGCCGATGAACCACTGATTCCACCTCTCATTGAGTTGTTGTTGTAATAAAATTCAAGCCTGATTGAAAATTTACTAAATTTTTATCCAGTTTTTTGCGATGTAATTAACTTTTTGGCAGCATTGTTGGTCCCGCGCATGGGATGGAAAAGGCACAGCAATGCTTGATTTAATTGTGAAGTTTAGTCGGCAGGAAGATGCCTCGGTAGCAATTGAGTACTGCCTGGTTGCCAGCCTGATTGGCGTTGCAATATTGAGTGGCGCTGCCGCCATCGGTGAAGCGGTATCAGGTTTACTGGCGACGGCCAATGCTGCGGCAAGTAGTTAAATCCATCGAATTTCAGTCATCATTTTTATTTTTGAAAATTTGTGAAAGACTTATCTCGGCAGATCCAGGCTGCAAGGGCTTTTGTTGGCTTGCATGCGGAGCCCAGCCACATAGCCAGAGAATTTGAAAAGATGCCCGTATTCGTCCATCAGTATCTGAAAATCGGGTTTGATAAATCTCCGCTGCCAACTTTGCCACATCCCGTCTAATAGACTGTGTCGATTTTCCGACAAGTGTGTTGGTCGCTCCCATGGCACGAAGATCGGCAACCAGAGCAAACATCGTGTCGTAGCGTACTGTGAGCAAGTCCTGATCTACAACCGGCAGGGCAAAGCCTGCGCGTTGTAATAAAGCCCCCGCATCCCTGATATCAAGCATGGGTGAAATGTGAGGAAAAATGCCACCAAGTATCTCGCTTTCTGCTTCTGCAAAACATTGCCTGAGCTCTGTCAGGGTTTGCCCCCCTGGGAGTGCGGCAAGGAAGAGCCCGTCCGGGCGCAATATTTGCCTGATTTGCAAAAGCGTCCCGGGAAGATCATTGACCCATTGCAAATTGAGCGCAGAAAAAACAAGATCCATTGATTGCAGGGAAATAGCGATAGCTTCTTCGTCACCTGTAAAATACAACTTGGATTTGCGATCGAGGTCGGGACATGACGGATGCATAGAAATGATCCGCTCCACGTTTTCCGCCTGATTCAACATCTCAATAGATCGTATTCCGTGTCCGGAAAGATCGAGCGCGAAACCGAAATGTCGCTGAACAACAGATAACCGATCGGACAATTCCTGCAGAGCAATATCAAGCAAAAAATCACATCCTGGTTTTGCCAGACGGTGCGCTCGTTCACGTATGCGACGAACTTCAGATCGATCATGTATCCGGGGTGGCAATGCTTG
>JAESRR010000183.1 GCA_016764535.1 Cohaesibacteraceae bacterium
TGGGCGCATCTCTCCATGGCGTCCGCCTCCCTGGGCGCGAGACGGTCGGCCGAAGTCCTATTAATTGTTGCGTATGATAAACTAAAAGCGCTTACGAGCATCCTCAGCCCCACGCATGCTTTATTCAGTCCGTCTCAGATGATCTTGTCAATGAAGGCGGGATAATGGATCTTTGGATAAGAGAGGCCAGATTATTCAAATATGGTTCTGGTACTGGGTCTAATTTCTCAAATGTACGGGGTTCCGGCGAGAAACTATCGGGCGGCGGGCAATCATCAGGCCTGATGAGCTTCCTTAAAATTGGCGACCGTGCAGCTGGTGCAATTAAATCAGGTGGAACAACACGTCGCGCTGCCAAAATGGTGGTTGTTGATGTCGACCATCCCGATATTGAGGATTACGTAAACTGGAAAGTAAAAGAAGAGCAGAAAGTTGCTGCTCTTGTGACAGGATCCAAAGTTGTTGCAAAACACCTGAAGGCCATTATGAAGGCTTGTGTGAATTGCGAAGGCTCTGATGGAGATTGTTTTGATCCGCAGAAAAACCCCGCATTAAAACGGGAAGTCCGCGCGGCAAAGAAAGCTCTTGTTCCCGAGAACTACATTCGCCGGGTAATGCAGTTTGCCAAACAGGGTTACAAGGATATTGAATTCGAAACCTATGATACTGACTGGGATTCAGAAGCCTATCTCACTGTTTCCGGGCAAAATTCAAACAATTCAGTTCGTGTCACAGACGAATTTTTAGATGCAGTCGAATCGGGTAAAAAATGGGACCTCATCGGGCGGAAAAATGGTGAAGTAATAAAAACCATTGAAGCAAATGATTTATGGGAATCAATTGGTTTTGCTGCATGGGCATCTGCCGACCCTGGCATTCAGTATCACACGACAATCAACGACTGGCATACCTGTGCATCGTCCGGAGCAATCAATGCCTCCAACCCTTGCTCGGAATATATGTTCCTTGATGATACCGCCTGTAATCTTGCATCCCTGAACCTTCTTCAATTCCGTGACGCCAACAAGGAATTTGATATACCTGCCTTTGAGCACGGCGTTCGTCTCTGGACAATGGTTTTGGAAATATCTGTGCTCATGGCACAATTCCCTTCAAAGCGAATTGCAGAATTGTCCTATAGATACCGTACACTGGGATTGGGTTTTGCCAATATTGGCGGCTTATTAATGACCGCGGGAATTCCCTATGATTCCAGTGAAGGCCGCTCTATTTGTGGTGCGATCTCTTCGATCATGACCGGTGTCGCATATTCCACATCGGCGGAGATGGCTAAAGAACTTGGTGCCTTTCCAGGCTTTGATGACAACCGCGAAGACATGTTGCGGGTTATGCGTAACCACAAACGGGCTGCGTTCGGTGAAACAACAGGTTATGAAAACCTTTCAATTAACCCGGTTCCCCTTGACCATGCTTCCTGCACAAACAAGAAACTGATATCACATGCTCGAAGTGCATGGGAAAATGCGCTGGAGTTGGGTGAAAAGCACGGATATCGCAATGCCCAGTCAACTGTTGTAGCTCCAACCGGAACAATTGGGCTGGTAATGGACTGTGATACCACGGGGATCGAGCCTGATTTTGCTCTTGTCAAATTTAAGAAACTTGCCGGTGGTGGTTACTTCAAGATCATTAATCGCGCTGTACCTGAAGCGCTCGGGAAACTTGGATATTCCAAAGATCAAATCTTGGATATCAAAACCTATGCTCTTGGCCATGGAACCCTTGAGGGATCAAATGCCATAGGTACCAACGCACTGAAAGCGAAAGGTTTTACACCTGAAATCATTTCGGCGATTGAAGCGGGCCTTGAAAACACATTTGATATTAAATTTGTTTTCAACAAATGGACCCTTGGGGAAGAATTTTGCAAAACCACTCTTGGACTGGATACGAAGGATCTGGACAGCCCGGGTTTTGATATTCTGAAGGAAATTGGATTTTCAAAAGAGGAAATTGACGCGGCAAATATTTTTGTGTGTGGCGCCATGACACTTGAAGGCTCCCCTCACCTGAAGTCCGAACATCTACCGGTATTTGATTGCGCAAATCCATGTGGTCGAAGCGGCAAACGATATCTGTCCGTTGAAAGCCATATTCAGATGATGGCGGCATCCCAGCCGTTCATATCCGGAGCAATCTCCAAAACAATAAACATGCCAAACGACGCAACCGTTGAAGATTGCAAGGAAGCTTACATGCTTTCCTGGCGACTGGCCCTGAAAGCCAATGCTCTTTATAGAGACGGTTCCAAATTGTCCCAACCTCTTAATTCTCAATTGCTTGACGATGATGATGGCGAAGATGAAAGCACCCTGGAAGCGCTGATTGCTGCTCCGCAGACCGAACGTGCCCAGATCATTTCCGAACGTATTGTTGAAAGGATTGTTGAGCGCCAGGTTCGAGAACGGGAAAAAATGCCCGACCGCCGTAAGGGATATACTCAAAAAGCAAAAGTTGGCGGACACAAGGTTTATCTGCGAACCGGCGAATATGATGACGGGCGTATTGGCGAGATCTTTATTGATATGCACAAGGAAGGCGCTGCATTTCGAAGTGTGATGAATAACTTTGCAATCGCAATTTCGCTTGGTTTGCAATACGGGGTACCGCTTGAGGAATATGTGGACGCATTCACGTTCACAAGGTTCGAGCCTGCCGGTCTGGTCCAGGGTAATGCTGCCATTAAAAACGCTACTTCCATCCTTGATTACATATTCAGGGAATTGGCAATTTCCTATATTGGCCGTCACGATCTCGCACATGTCGATCCAAGTGCGATTGACGCCACTTCCATGGGTTCAGGCTCAGATGAAGGTAAATCTGTTCCAATTTCCAAAGGTCTGGTACGCGGGAGAACAGACCACATAAAACTGGTTGAAACTCCAGACCCCAAGGGGTCCCTCAAATCCGGTTCGACAATTGGTTCACCGGTGGTGGCAGCGACAGCAAACATAGCTACGGCATTTAAAAGAGACCTGGATGCTGAAGCAGCTGTTTCACCAACAAGTGTTGGGAATACTGAAGTCAAACAAGATACTGCACAGCAAATCGCTATCGCCCGGATGAAGGGCTATGTCGGAGAAAACTGTGGTGATTGTGGAAACTTTACCATGGTACGGAACGGTACCTGCCTTAAGTGTGACACTTGTGGTGCCACAAGTGGCTGTTCCTGACTATATATAATCGATCTTCTTATCAAAGAGAATTAACCTGGCCTTGTGTCAGGTTAATTCMTCCCNATCYSWTCAAKTTCKKCCTGATCAGGTGMTGTACCTGGAATCCAGCTACAATTGTATTTTGAAAATGAATTGAGAATAAATGTTTCGTGYCCKGCWCCGTGGATCAAACACGTGTCTTTTCGATCATTTTGATTTACGTAGGCACTCACGCTAATCGAATTTTCCATTTTGACAGTTGTGCAAAAATATTGTTTCGGAAAAATCACCCGTTCAAAGACCTGATTATCATGTTTGATGGAGAACCTCAGAGGCCCCTCGGTTTGATTGCCAATACATGCAGACATGGCCGCATCGAAAAGATGAAAATACACGATCAACGGCACTGCGGTTTTATTTATGAACCTCAAAATATCCATTCGACACCAGATTTCAACTCATATTTTGAGCAATCATACTTCATTGCATAATTYGGTTTTTGTATGACAAAAGGTTTTGAAAACCGGCTTTTTCCGGGCCATTCAAAAATTAGTTATGCTATTTGAGTATCAATACAGACTATTTGTTGCCCAATTGTGATCAAAATGCAATTTTCACCACGAATTCCTAATAATTGGCCATTATTAGTTAATGTTATAAATCAGCAACTTACAGGAAAATAAATTAATTCCTTGACGAAATGATCGATTGGTATCAAAACATTTTTGGAAAAGGAACAATATATGTCAAAGGCCTTTTCCGTTAAACCTCCCCTCGCGTTCACTCATGAAAACTTCAAAGATCCCGTTGCGGCTGTTCAACGGTTGATTGATATTTATACGAGCCACACGTCTTATCTACAGCGATCATTTGAAGCTGTGATGAACGGTGCTAAACCGCCATCCGAACGCATCAGAGCAACTTATCCTGAAATTCGTTTTGAATCGCATACATATGCGCAGGTCGATACAAGACTTTCATTCGGGCATGTACCAGGTCCGGGATGTTACACAACCACGATTACGCGACCTGATTTATTTACCGGGTATCTTACAGAACAAATTGCGCTTCTGATTGGGCATCATGACGAACCGGTTTCGATAGGTCCGTCAAAAACGCCCATTCCGATTCACTTCGCCTGGCCTAATGGCATGAATGTTGACGGGGCACTCCCGGAAGACTGGCATCGTCCACTTCGGGATATATTTGATGTCCCTGATCTCGCTATTACCGATGATGCGATTGTAAATGGCACCATCTTGCCTGTGGCAGGAGAAATACAACCCCTTGCTCCATTCACAGCGCCGCGGATTGATTATTCCCTGCATCGCTTGTCTCATTATACATCGACCAAACCCGAGCATTTCCAAAACTATATACTGGTGACAAATTATCAGTTTTACGTGGATGAATTTGTCGCACTCAGTCATGCCYWGATGMWGGATGARACATCTGACTAYGAATGTTTTGTWGCRCCTGGAAATGTTACWACCCATTCAGGAGACAAGGAACCAWCCGAGGGAACARCTCCTGMTCGATTRCCRCAAATGCCAGCMTATCAYCTRAARAGAAAAAACGGRTCGGGYATCACRCTGGTRAATATCGGTGTMGGGCCTTCAAAYGCYAAAACAATCACMGATCAYATAGCTGTATTRAGGCCRCATGCCTGGCTCATGCTTGGACAYTGTGCMGGRCTDCGCAATACCCAGAGRCTGGGDGATTATGTTTTRGCCCAYGGGTATGTKCGGGAAGATCATGTTCTTGATGCCGACCTGCCGACCTGGGTCCCRATMCCGCCATTGGCRGAAATTCAAGTCGCRCTGGAAGAATCRGTKGCYGAAATYACYGGCCTMAAAGGRTTTGAACTMAAACGMATTATGCGGACMGGAACCGTTGCAACYATTGATAACAGRAACTGGGAACTTCGCGATCATCATGAGCCCGTRCGACGGTTTTCCCAATCCCGTGCAATTGCCCTTGATATGGAGTCTGCAACAATWGCAGCKAATGGCTTCAGGTTTAGGGTGCCCTACGGCACACTCCTGTGTGTTTCAGACAAGCCTTTGCATGGTGAATTGAAACTCCCTGGAATGGCCAGTGACTTTTACAAGCAACAGGTTAGTCAACATTTGCAGATTGGTATCCGTTCRTTTGAAAAGCTTCGWTCCATGCCCAGTGAACGCCTKCATAGCCGAAAACTGAGRAGCTTTACGGAAACTGCGTTTCAATAAACGCTACAGGATAGGAGCTATTTGGTTTCTATCCTGTTCTGCTCAAGATCCAGTTGTTGAGCCTCGACACACGCRAGAGCCATCATATTCAGCACACCACGTGAAGTAACTGACGGTGTCAGAATATGWGCAGGTTTCGCAGCTCCCAAWAGAATCGGACCAACATGTAATGCGTCYGTCATAACCTTGATTAAATTGAGGCTTATGTTGGATGCATCAAGGCTCGGAAAAACAAACAAATTTGCTTCCCCCGACAATCGACTTTGCGGCATGACGCGATTGCGCAACGCTTCCGACAAAGCAGAATCTCCGTGCATTTCGCCATCGATTTCAAAATCTGGATCAAGATCCCAGATTTTCCCCACTGCTTCTCTCATTTTTGCTGATGACTCGATGTCACGAGACCCAAAATTTGAACAGGACAACAGAGCSACTTTTGGTGAAATTCCAAAYCGCTTGATATGGGAAACCGCCATCAGGGTTGTTTCAACAATCTCGTCAGCGCYYGGGTTTTCYGTCACRTACGAATCCGTCAAAAAATAGGCCCCTTKCGAATTTATCAGCAATGACAGAGTGGAAAAATCTGTTACACCTTCGGCTTTCCCGATAATATTGTGAACGTCTCGCAAGTGTTTGATCCAGCGGCCTTCAAGGCCCGTTATCAATGCATCTGCATCCCCGCATTGAACCGCCAGGCACCCGATTACYGTGTTGTTTGTCCGAACCATTGTTTGMGCAGCCTTTGGATTAACTCCTTTTCGACCWACACATTCRAGTAATTTCTCTACATAGTCCCGAAATCTGGGGTCATCTGTCGGATCAATRATTTCACAATCCTTGCCGGGCGAAAAYCGTAATCCAAAYTTTTTCACTCKTGCTTCAAGMACTTTCGGACGACCAATCAGGATCGGTTGAGCGATGCCATCTTCAAGAGCTATCTGGGCAGCTCTGAGCACGCGCTCATCTTCTCCATCTGAAAATATAATTCGTTTTGGGTCAAGGCGAGCCTGGGCAACAATTGGTTTCATAACCAGACCCGATTTGAAAACAAACCTGGTCAAACGGTCATTGTAGGCTTCAAAGTCGGTTATTGGTCGTTCTGCAACACCTGTTTCCATAGCTGCACGAGCAACTGCCGGTGCGACGCGCAATATCAATCTTTGATCAAATGGCGACGGAATCAGATATTTCGACCCAAAAGTATGTGTATCCCCACCATAGGCTTTTGCAGCAACTTCATCAGGTTCTTCACGCGCGAGACCTGCAATCGCCTTGACTGCTGCCGCTTTCATTGCTTCATTTATCGTGCTCGCACCAACATCAAGTGCGCCACGAAAAATATATGGAAAACAAAGCACGTTGTTGACCTGATTTGGATAATCCGATCGACCCGTACACAYCATGACATCATCACGAACAGAATTTGCCTCTTCCGGCATAATTTCCGGACTTGGRTTTGCCAACGCCAGTATCAGGGGTTTTGAAGCCATTCGGGCAACCATTTCAGWTTTTAAAACGCCTGCAGCTGACAGACCAAGAAATATATCTGCCCCGTCGATAACATCGGCCAATGTACGTTTGTCGGTATCCTGRGCAAAWGCYGCTTTCCATTTATCCATCTGCGAWGTGCGCCCTTCATAGACRACACCTTCAATATCMGTCACCCAGATATTTTCTCTTTTSGCRCCCAGAGCCAGTAATTGATTGAGACATGCCAGAGCCGCGGCKCCAGCTCCCGATGCAACAATTTTGACAGATGCGAGATCTTTCCCAGCCARCTCCATGCCATTCCAAACTGCTGCACCAACAATGATTGCMGTRCCGTGYTGATCGTCATGRAAAACRGGTATATTCATGCGTTCMCGAAGTTTTGCCTCGATTTCGAAACAAGACGGCGCGCTNATATCTTCGAGGTTAATCCCACCAAATGTTGGCTCCAGAGCTGCGACAACATCCACAAATTTATCAACGGCGGTTTCATCAACTTCTATGTCAAAGACGTCGATGCCTGCAAATTTCTTAAAAAGAACAGCTTTACCTTCCATCACCGGTTTGGAAGCCAGTGGCCCGATAGCACCCAGTCCCAGAACAGCGGTACCATTGGTAATAACCGCTACCAGATTACCCCTTATTGTGTAATCACGCGCTTTGGAGGGATTTTTTTCAATTTCAAGACACGGTGCGGCAACACCTGGAGAATAGGCCAGAGCAAGATCTCGCTGATTGCCCAGGGGTTTGATTGCTGCGATCTCCAGCTTTCCCGGCCGTGGATAGGAATGATAAAAACATGCGGCAGCATCGAGATCACTTTTTGTTTCTTTTGTTTTATCACTCATGCCATGCCCCTGATGAATATTGGCTTCCAGCTACAGTCGTCTGTAGCAAGTACAACTTATTGCAAACTAAACTTTATAATGTGTGTTTGAATTGATTAACCAAGATTATCCAACCAAAACAATCTGTATCTACGGTAGTTGAAGATTTTCCCGGGAGAAAATCCGGTACAGACGATCACGCAGCGACTTTATCGTTCTTGTTGGAAACCCGTAATTGTTCGACAAATTCTTTAATTGGAACAGCTGGAGAATACAAAAAACCCTGACCGGTGGAGACACCCAATCCCAGTAATTCTCGCACCTGGTCATCAGTTTCAACACCTTCGGCTATTATTCCCATGCCAAGATTACCAGCCATTTCAACGAATGTATTAACTATTGTTTTGCCACCGATTGCCTTGCCCAGAGAATCAATAAAAACCTTATCGATTTTCAATATATCGGCCCCAAATTCTGTAAGATACACCAGACCATTATGACCTGTACCCATATCGTCCAGTGCAACTTGACATCCCATCGTCTTCAACTGCCCGATTGTAACTTTGGCTTGAGCCATGTCGCTGATAGACGATCTCTCGGTAATCTCAAAAATCAAATCTTCGTAATCAATCGGACTTTTGTCAAAAATGGTTCTTACATCTTCGATGACGCATTGATCGGTCAATTGTGAAGTAAACAGGTTTATTGCAATTTTTAGAGGTATACCCTCTTTTACCACTGCTGAAAGTTCGTGGCATGCATGAAGCATCATCTCATTGGTGAGATCTGATGTCAGGCCCTCTTTTTCAGCGATGGGAATAAAAATTGCCGGAGAAATCATCACCCCGTCCCTGCGTATCCATCGAGCAAGAACCTCGCATCCAATTATTGTCCCGTCTTCCAAATTTACAATGGGTTGATAATAGGGAACAAACTGGCCATCACTGAGTGCCCGCACCATTTCCACTGCAGATCCGGCAGGCACTCTGGTCAACCGATAGCAAACAAACATCAAACAGAAGAACAATCCCACGCAGAGCCCCCCAAAAGCTCTTCTTATCGAGGGATTCAGGAGCTTGATCGTTTTTTCAGGAATCGCAACAACTGCTGAAATCGGAAAATTGCGGGAAGATTTTTGTGCGAGTAGAAGTTCACCACCATTCTCTCGAAAATCAATACCAAATGAGAACCAGGGTGCTGAACCAACCACTTCCAAAGCAGCATAACGATGTGGTCGCAATCGGTGACCCACAGGATCGAAACTAACTACATCTTTCGGGACTCTCGCTATCAATCGTTTGCCGTTTGCAACATGCAGTGACAGCAATAGAGCATGATTTTGGCGATTTTCTCCCAGCAGTGCAATCGTTGCTTTGGGATGACCGGGTTGGTACTTTGGCAATACGCTCGGTCTCTTGCGTACACCGCCAAGACCAGTACATTCCAGTGCGCCTCCGGAATTAACAATTCCAATCATATTAATCCAGGGTGTCGATTGGATTGCCAGCAAAAATTGCTGCCTGTTAGCCCCCGTACAGCTTACATTTCCGTTATGGGATAACCGGTTCAGGGTCAGGAATGCCAAATTGAGCGTCGTGTCCACTTTATCAAGCAACACTTCGGCGTTTGCATTGATGGCTTCAACAGCGTGGCTTCGCTCGCTATAATCAATGACCCACGTACCAAAAAAAGCCAGTGCACCGGCAAAGGCAATTCCCGTGGCATATACGCCCAATATTTTCAAATAATAATTCATTGATTTCTGGCATCCCGGCCACCATCAAGAGTTAATTGGCGAATTTCGCTCAAGCGGATAAACGAGATTCAGGTTTTTCAATCAGGTTCTCCAAGGATCTACCGTTCCCAACATATTTGCGCGCATCCAATGTTGAGTTTGATGAACCCGACTTATTTTCACGTGCAATGGATGGAACCATGGCTTCACACATCTGGATATAAGAGGCTGCAGGCAATGCAGGTGCAAAGAGAAATCCCTGGGCATCTTCAATATTCAATTTTTTTAGATAGTCCACTTGTTCCAGGGTTTCGACCCCCTCCGCAACGACAGACATCCCCAAATCTTCAGCCAATTTCACCAATGAACCGATAATTGGAAGAGAGAACCGATCTGTACCTATGGAATCCACGAAAATTTTGTCTATTTTGATAATATCCATACCCAGTTGTTGCAGGTAGGCTAATCCACCATGACCGGTTCCTGCGTCATCCAGTGCCACCCTTGCACCCAGCGCCTGCATTTTACGTATGACAACTTTCGCGCGATTGATATTGTTCAATTGTTGCCGCTCGGTAACTTCAAACACCAACTGGGAATAATGCACGCCGCTTTGACCAAAAATAGTTTCAATATCCTTGATGATTTCAAGGGAATCGAAATGATCGTTGAAAAGATTAATTCCGACTTTCAGCCGGGGGCGCTGTAGGTAAATAGCCCCCAGGTCCTCTGCAACCTTTCGCATCAACATGGTTGTCATCGGTGTTGCAAGGCCCGTCGCTTCGGCAAGACCAATAAAACCACCAGGCAATTCAATCGAACCATCGGGCCGGCGGCGTCTTATCAAAACCTCGCAACCAGCCAACTGCCCGGTCTGAATATTTATAATAGGTTGATAAAAGGGAACAAATTCACCTTTGGCAATACCATCCTCAATGTCGTTCACCGGTGCATCACTGCGACGAATGGTTTGTACAAAAAAGAAAAACAGTAATATTCCAACCAGGACGCTTCCCAAATTTACATATGCCTGGAGGTCAGTGTAAACGTTCCAGTTTGCTGCAAAACTGGCTCGAACATCGACAGTGACCGGATAGCGCTCCGACGACAACGAATATGACAGATCTTTACCCGAATCCGCTCCATTACTGGATTTGAATTTATCGAATGAGAATTCTGCAATATTTACAAACTGGCCGTTTTTCAAGGACTGGGAGACAATAGCTCCTGACAAACCGGCGCGGTTTTTCAGGAGCGAAGGTAGTTCAAAAGCATCCTGTGGAACCAATGCAACGTAACTCAAAAAATTCTGGGCTGGATGGGCTACCAATAGTGCGGGTTGCTTATCTTCAAATGCCGAGACAAGCCTGAACGAAATGCCGTCTTCAATTGCGACAGAACTCATGGACAAATTGTCCAGAGCCAGGGGTTGGCCGGTTTGTGTACAAACAACCTGGCCGACATGATCCATTAGTCCCAGGATCTTCACAGGGATATTGGAGAACACCTGCCTTTGCATAATCCTGACGGTTTTGGAATTACAATGATCAATTCCCTGCCTATCCAGAAAACGTATTGCCTCGATGGCCTGATCCAGCTTGTCTTCAACATGCCGGATCGTCATAATTCCGATAGCTTTTAAATTACTTTCGCCACGTGAATGCGCATACTCCTGCAAAGCCAGATTGGCTCCAACCAAAGGCAGGCAGGCCAAACCAAGCCCAATTGCAAACGTAGCTACTAACCTGGTACGACCAAACACCGAAACCCCACAAGTTATTCGGTGAAATCATAGTCGAACACCGCTTAACAGAACGCTAAGCGATAAATCTTAAAATATTACCATAAAATCAGTCTGTTAGATGACTATTTGATGTCTTCAATCTATCATCTTGAACTATCGACCACATTCTGGATGAATCGAGGCAAAGCAAAGGCTGCCTGATGAACCTGAGGTGTATAATATCTGGTTTCAAACCCGGCGCATTCAAACCGGTTGGAAATCGTATCCACACTGGCAGTTCTCAATGACATATTATCTGTCGCCCACCCCAGAGCCATATGGCCACCAATATAGGTGGGAATAGCAGCAATGTAACAAAAGGCATCACCGAATAATTTGCTAAAATGAGTAATAGATTGAGAAAGCTCATCCGGCTGGTAAAAAGGCACTCCATTTTGCGTTACAAGCACCCCTCCTGGATTCAAACAGGATTTAATGCTTGCATAAAATGCCGGTGTAAACAAAACGGCACCCGGACCTATTGGATCCGTTGAGTCAACAAGAACAACATCAAATTTACGAGCCGTGTCGGCGACAAATTTCACTCCATCATCGATAACAAGTTCAAAACGGCTGTCTTCCATAACACCCTGATTAAAATCGCAAAAATGTGTTTTTGAAAAATCAACAACTGCCGCGTCAATTTCAACCTGAACAAGGTTCGATACAGTTTTGTGTTTCAGGACTTCTTCCGCAAGACCACAATCGCCGCCTCCCACGATAAGTACGCTGGTCGCTTTCCCGTGGGCCAATATTGGAACATGCGCCATCATTTCATGGTATACGAATTCATCACGAGAGGTAACCTGCGTAACGCCATCCAGCATAAGAACTTTTCCAAATATTCTATTTTGAAAAAGGACCAGATCCTGATGTTCCGTATGATCTTCAAAAATAACCTGATCTGCCTTGAACGAAAATTGAACGCTGTCATACAATGTTTCAGTAATCCAGCGTTCAGGTTTACCTTCTTCGCTCATTCGACTCCCTCGCCTCTGAGCAAACTGTTTACCTGTGCGCTTGAAGCAGCAAAAGCTTTTTCCAGTACCGGCACACATGCTTCCGGATTTGCATCGCCACACATAAATACATCAATTGCTGCGTAATTATGCTCGGGCCACGAGTGGATGGAAATATGGCTTTCTGCGAGAACGGCGACACCGCTCACCCCACCATTTGGCTCAAAATGATGCAAATGAATGTGCAACAGAGTAGCGCCAGATTTTTTTACACATTCAATAAGTGTGTTTTCAATATGATCGATATCGTCCAGACGAGAAGCACCATGCAGGTCTATTATCAAATGAACACCTGCGCATTTTACGCCCTGCCTTGAAATAAAATGGTCCTTGGCAATTGCATTGGTATTTTCTGACTGGAAATCCGTTGAAACACCCGGTTTCGATCCCAATTGAAATAGCGCATTACTCTGCATTTATCGTCCTGTTCAATACTTTGACTTCATGGATTTCAATACAAAGAGAGCATTTCCATATACAAATCCTTGCTGGAGATTTTCTCCAGGATGGCGCTATTTACATCAAATCCAACTCGTTGCAAACATAATTATGTTAACGCCAAATTCTTCAATTCCAAAATAGTTTTGCCAATCAAATTTCTGCCCGTTTTATTCGGTATATAGCGTTGTTAACGATCGATTATGCACTATATCGTGAATTTGCACATCAATGATCCACATTAATAATGTTCACACAAATATAGGTTTTCATGTCGTGTTGCGCCATGCGACCCAAATTATTGTGATTGGAATAATCAGTTTCACGATCACTCTAATCCCTGGAAACGAGCCAGGCTGGCAGGCCATCCAAAGACAATACAAACCGGAGACACTTAATGCTGCATACCCGATTTAGTTTCATACGCAGTCTAAAACTGGCCACAAGTATGGTCGTGATACTACTGTGTTCTATGGTTGCCGGTCAGGCAAGCCAGGCCATCGGGCAGTATTTTGTAGATAGTTTCAAAGTTATGGGTGCAAAATCATCCGGTGCCGAGACAATAATCTGGTCAGAGCACAATGATATAGTTGTCATTTCCAGGCTCAAAATCGAAGGGTTGGATGAAGACGAAAATAACATTACGATTGCAAAGGTTATTATTCATTCTCCTCGCAAAAGTTCAGATGGTGGCTTCACAGCTGTTCAGCTCGACCTGGAGCGCTTGCTGGTAGTTAATACTGAAGTAAAGCTCCGCATTGCTTCAGTAGCGAGCTTTGATGTAAATTATCCAGGACCGGGTTCCCTTGAAGTGACAAGAGGCACCGAACAATTTACTGGACAATATTCAAAAGTTAACTTCCAGAATGTGGGGCTGGATCTGGAAGAATTGGCAGCCGGAATAACAATTGATGGCGGTTCCATAGTCAATCGCAACTTTCATGAGGGATTGCCACACAATACCAGGCTCGAAATTTCAAATCTGCATTTACCAATTCAATTATTCGAGAACAATCCCGCTGGCCTGATGCTGAAAACTCTTGGTTACGAGGCCCTCAATATTGACATAGAATCTCAAAGTAATTTCAAATTACAGGATCGTATATTTTCTGTTGATGCGGTTTCAGTTGATATCAAAAACTTTGGACGCTTCATTGTCGGCATAAAAATCGGAGGCATATCATTTTCTGATCTGATGTCAGGCGACGATCGTAAAATGCAGACTCTATTGGGTACTGCCACGCTGGTGAACGCAGGCATAACATTTGAAGATTCTTCCATCACCAACAGGCTAATAAAATATTTTGCAAATCAGAATGGTATTTCAACACAAAGTTATCGTACAAAAATCGAAAATCAAACCCATACTGGATTGTCGGCATTGCGAAATCCTGAATTTCAAAATCGTGCAACTGTTGAAATCGCTACATTTCTGAACAATCCGGAATCAATTGGATTCACAATTCAGCCCGATGCTCCAATCGCCCCTTTCGCTATCGCTGGAATGGCTTTTAGTGCTCCGGGACAGCTCATCGATCTTTTGAAACTTAGAATATTTGCAAATAAATGATGCCGTTGTCAGGTTGGGCAAGTCATCTCCCTGGATTATATGCAAATTCGACAAATTGCGCAAAATTGTCTGGACAACCAAATCTGCCTGTCTTCAGGGAATGTAGATCCGAAGGAGAATAAAGTGAAAAAACTATCTTGCATTGCCATCTTACTGTTCGGAACCAGTACCAATTCATTTGCGGCACCCGGGGCAGAAGAAATATTCCATCAATATATTGCAAGCCTCAATCAAATCGAACTGATTAGCGTAACAACCGGTGCGGTCAAATATGATCAAGAAACGGATAAACTAACCGTAAAGGACATTTCAATCTCGCTTGATTATAAGAAAACTACTCTCAAAAGTACGGAAGTGACTACCGCTGATGGTACCAAATTACGCGATGTCACACATACTTTTGGAGTTGATTTTGATATAAATTCGAATTCATATGTGATTGCGGGGCTTAAAGCAGCAGAAGATGGTTTTACAGCATCGTCATGGATTGTTTCAAACCTGGAAATGACGGGTGAATTAACCGGGGGAGAAACGGCCTTCTCTCTTTCCGCCACTGCTGATGCTCCAACCATTTACAAAAATATGTACACACCATTTTTACCCGCCCTTGAAGCTGATCCGGCAAAACAGGTGTCCCGTTTCATACCTTTTATTAAAAAGCTGATAACTGCCCGGGCAGACCGCATTGACATACCCGCGATTACAGGAATTTTGAAATCTGGAAATACCACTCAGGTTTTTGTCCAGGGCAAAACGGTCATAACCGGTCTGGACAATGGTCGGATCGAATATGTGCAACAGGGTCCCGGCCGTAACGAAATAGTCAGCGACAAAAAATCGGAAACTTTTAAATCCACACAGGAAAGTACTGAAGTCAACGGATACGATTTTGGTTTGTTACTTGCTGCCCTTGATCCCGATGACACCCGTCTGACTGATAAATACAGGCTGTTTCTTGGCTCTTCGCATAGCACAAATCTTGGTTTTTCGGTTGCAGGAATTGTAACCGGTAAAATAGACAATTCTTCCTCATCAAACTGGCAAATACGCAGGCCGGAAATGGCCTTGCTACCTTTACTTGATCTCATTGCGGCCGGTGAGATCGTCGCCGAAGAACAAATTGGTTTGGCAATATTTGAATTAATCAGAGCTTTCAAAATCGGTTCCTGGTCAACAACCGGCATTTCATTCGATTACCAGGATAATTCTCAACAGGCGCACTTTGAACTGGGTAAAATTTTACTTGGCAATCTGGGAGCAGACCGTTTGGGCGAATTCCTGATTTCGCAAATGGTTGTCACAGTTGGAGAAAAAGCCAGCATGAAACTGGGTTCGTTTTCAATCCGGGATTTGGTATTTGCACCTATGCAAGGCTTCCGCAACCTCATACTTGGAGGGGAGCGCGAGTTCAAAAGAACAAACCCTATAGATCAGGCCCGCTCGGTATTACCTACAAACATTGATATTTCGATCAGCGACTTTGAGCTCGTTGTTCCAGATGAAGATCTCGATATTGCCCTTGCCGAGGGACATATACGACTTGGTACAACGTTGCCGCCGGTTCCAACCCATGCAGACATCGCTGTGAGGAACTTCAAATTTCCTGTTAGTCTAATTGATGACCGCAATACAAGGATGGTTCTGGAGAGCCTCGGATTCAAAACTCTTACAATTAGTGAAGAATTCGTTTTTTCCTGGGATGAAAATACCAACCGTTTCGATGTAAGTGCGTTGGGAATTGCAGCTGACAAACTTGGGTCAATTACATCCAGTTTTTCATTCGGAGGATTTCCAAGGGCAGTCATCGAGGACCCTGAAACTGCCAAACAGTTGATGGCTACAATAACCTTGCGCGATGCAGATATCCTGTTTGAAAACGAAGGTGCTGTTGAAGCGGGTCTGCAATTTGGCGCCAAAGAAATGCATAAGACAGAAGCGCAGCTTAAAAAACTGCTCTTTTCACAAGTTCAAAGCGGCTTGCAAATACTTCAAAACCCGGCTTTTGAAAGCATGATCAAATCTACACTGGAAGCCTTTTTGTCTTCTCCGGGGAACGTGCATATTACAGCTAACCCTGAAGCTCCAGTGCCATTATCACAACTTCTTGGTTTGGGAGCCGCACAACCGGGAACAATTCCGGATATTCTCAACATTACAGTGACAGCAAACGATTGAAATCGAAAAAAGGGACAGCTCAGTAATGAGCCGTCCCCTATTTAACCCGGCATTAGAAGCGAACCGGGCTCCTAATCTTCCTGAACATTCAATCTTAAACTCAAATCGCGTAGTTGCGCCATCGTTGCTGTTCCCGGCGCACCCATTAATAAATCTTCAGCTTGTTGATTCATTGGGAACAATGTCACTTCGCGAAGATTTTGGGCACCACATACCAGCATAACGATACGATCTATACCAGCTGCCATTCCCCCATGAGGCGGTGCACCATACTGGAATGCCCGATACATGCCGCCAAATCGTTCTTCCAATACTTCTTCACCATATCCGGCAATTTCAAAAGCTTTTTTCATCACCTCGGGGTTGTGATTTCTGATTGCGCCTGAACCAATTTCAAAACCATTGCAAACAATATCGTATTGATACGCATCCAGTTTCAATGGATCGGTATCAGTCAATCCCTGAAGACCACCTTTGGGCATTGAAAACGGATTATGAGAAAAATCGACTTTTTCTTCGTCTTCATTCCACTCATACATTGGAAAATCAACAATCCAGCAGAGTTCAAACCTGTCTTCGTCAATCAATTTGAGATCGTGACCAATCTTGACACGCGCTTTACCCGCAAAGTCTGCAAATTTCTGAGGATCACCTGCTGCGAAGAAAACGGCATCGCCGTCGGACAAACCCATCTGATCGCGCAATGCGAGAGTCCTTTCAGGGCCTATATTTTTGGCGACCGGTCCTGCGCCTTCGCCATCCCTGAATATGATATAACCAAGACCAGGCTGCCCCTCACCCTGCGCCCAGGAATTCATGCGGTCACATATAGCGCGGCTGCCGCCGCCCACAGCCGGAATTGCCCAGACTTCTACTTTTGGATCTGCTTCGATCATGCGTGCAAAAATTTTAAATCCCGAGCCGGCAAAATGCTCTG
>JAESRR010000261.1 GCA_016764535.1 Cohaesibacteraceae bacterium
GTGGAAACGCCGGGGAAATCGGTCATATGGTCGTTGAACTGGATGGTCTCGCCTGCTCGTGCGGCAATAATGGCTGTCTGGAACGGTACCTGTCACTTAATGCATTGTGTGAGTTTCTGGATCTTTCGCCCTCTGATTCAAAATCAATCGAACAAATTGAATTACTTCACAAAAGCCGTGATCCGCGTATTGAAAAATGGCTCGATCTGGTTGCTCCGCGCATGCGACAGGCTATAAACATCGTTGAAGCGCTGGTCGATCCGGAAGTCATTATTGTCGGTGGCATTATCGAAAGCAGTTTTCTTGAAGCGCTGCTACAACGTTGCAAACCATGGTTTGGCCGAATTGTTGATGATCAGCAAAATGTGACCCAGGTTGTCGTAGGTACTTCCGGTTCTACTTCCATCGCCATGGGTGCTTCCGCTGTAGCCGTCGAAGCGCTTTTCGCCCCGTCAGTTTCACATCTTGTGCTGTGATCTAAAACAAAAACCCGATGCTAAATGCACCGGGTTTTCGTTTGTCGCAAAGTCAGCCAGTTTTAGAAGTTACGCTGTACACGCAGACGTGCATTAAATGTATCAGCGTCAGCCTTGCCAGATGCAGATGAGTAATCTGTGCGTGTCCAGCCTACACCGGCACCAACATATAGGCCGGAAATTCCTGTGTAATTCACGCGGGTTCCCAAACGCAATTGTGTCTTGTCATGCAGAGCTGTTGGAGCATCAAAGCTACCATATCCTACATGAAAGTCCTGGGAAACGGTTGAAGACCATGCATGTGTCAGTGCAGCAAGAGCTGACCAGGCTTTGTTACGCTTAAGATCAAGTGTTTTAGCTACGACATCGTAATCGAGCGTTACATCAGAATCACCAAATCCCGCATATGAAGTTGCTCCAACTGTGTACTGGCCCTGCAGGCTTAATGATGTACCCGACATAATATTAAACGTAGTACCAAGTCCGGCAGCATAACCATATGTAGTATCCAGTTTGTGATTAACCCCACTTATAGTCACGTCTGCGATCGCGGATCTTAATTGATGCACAGCACCCGACAACTGAATTGTACCCCAGCCCTGGCTGATGCGGGCATTGGCAACAATATCCGGCATGGCTTTGCCGCCATAGATTGTTGCTACTGTCACACCGCCCACTGTGAAATTGGCATCAACTTCAATGCCTGCCAGAGCAGCACCGTTTCTCTCAAGAACAATAATCTTGTCGCCACGGCGTGCTTCATTGTCTTCAAGAGACAATGTTGCCGAGAAACCGTTTCCACCAGCATATGTATAGGCAAACAACTTGCTGGTAGCATCTGAAGCGGGACCGTCATAAAAACCTGCGCCAGTTGTATAATCAAAAAACGATCCGGCATAACCCATGGTGAAGCCATTAAATTGCAGGTAAGCCTTGCCTAGTTTGAGCTCACTGCCGCCTGTACCGCCAAAATCAATGACTGAACGTAAAACACCATATTCCGTGTCATTGATTGCATCAAATTTCAAATAACCTTTTGAGTAAAACTGGATTGCATCGTCCGAACGATTTGCTGGTTCGACATAGTCAATCTGGGTACGAACATAACCGCTAATTTTAAGGCATGTTTCTGTACCTGGAATTTGAATGCCTGCACCCCAGCCATCAAAATCACAAATGCGTACATAATCCACAGGCTCTGCCATTGGCAGATCCGCAGCCTGTGCGCCTGACACTGCTACCAAAGCGGCTGCTGATCCAAGGATCATTCTTCTAAAAGACATTTAATATTCTCCAAACGCTACCAATAAGTGTATCTAAATTGTTTTGTAACGTTCAGGATATAATTACAACCCAGCCTATAGTTAGAATATTCTTTGATAGTTACCCGTACCAATAATGCAACATACTCAAAATTAACTCGCTGATATATCACATTTTTTTACAAATATTTTTTGTTATTTCACGCTCGTGCCTGGAGAGTATTATTCTTTACACCCCCATAAAATTCCACCCTGCTACATTTTACAATCCCGCATCACAAACAAAATATCATACTTATGATTGAAAAAACCGATAAACGTCAACGCAGCTTGATGGTTGCACCCCGGAAGGCTTTTGATAATAACGGCATGCTTGGCAAGGCTCCATATGCACTGCATTTCGCCGTATTGCGTGCAATTTCTGATGATTGCATTTTACCCGTTTCCATTCGGGCACACATCGGAGAGCAGTTTGGATCCGAGCCGGAAGTTCAGGCCACCGCAACACGAATGAACTGGATGAAAAACAAAGATTGGATTCTACGTCATGAAAAAACCTGGTCACTAGCACCTGCGGGAGAAGCCAAACTTACAGATCATTTGAATGATTTCAGCACTAAAAATTTCATCGAGTTGTCCAATGACAAGCTCCGTAAACTCGTACTTGAAGCTCTCGCTGGTTCACCAGGTTCAGCACGGGATATTGTTCTATGTGTCAATGCTCTCACTGGAGCATCATTACGTTCAACCCGAATTCACAAGGCTATTTATGATTTGAAACATAGCGGTGAAATTCAGAAAACGGCGTCAGTATATCGAATCGTTTGAATTTACAAAAATCGCAACAAAACAAAAAACCCGGGACAAGCGCCCCGGGTTTTTATCAACTAAAAATCTCAACCAAAATTAGAAGTTACGCTGTACACGAAGGCGTGCCTTGAACTGCTCGCTATCAGCTTTGGTGCTGGTTGCACTATAATCTGTTTTATAGAAACCAACGCCCACGCCAACATACAGGCCAGAGATACCAGTGTAGTTTACGCGCGTTCCAACATGAACACGTGTGTGGTCATTTGCGTTTGAGAACGCATCAAACGAACCATAACCAACGTGGAAGTTCTGTGAAACTGTTGGAGACCAGGCATGTGTTAATGCAGCAAGCGCTGTCCATGCCTTGGATTTCTTGACGTCTGTTCCATTAAGTTCCGCGTCATATTCACCATAACCGGCATAAGACACTGCACCATCTGCATATTGACCAGCAATACTCACAGAAGTACCAGACATGATGTTGAACGTGGCACCGGCACCAACACCGTAGCCGTATGTTGTATCAACCGTGGAATTGGTTGAGCGAAGCTGATGCATTGCACCAGAGAGTTTGATTGAACCCCAACCCTGTGAAATATTTACGTTTGCAACMACATCTGGTGCGCCGTTACCTGCATGGGATAAAACGGTCCCAGCGGCACTYACACCCGCTGTAGCGTCATTCCGGTTTTTATCTTCGAGAGAAAGCGTTGCAGAGAAACCATTTCCGCCAGCGAATGTATATGCAAACGCTGCTACAGTTTCGTCGGAACCAGGGCCATCATARAATCCGGCACCAAGTGTTGTATCAAAAAATGAACCGACATAACCCATGGTAAAGCCGTTAAAYTGRATATAGGCTTTGCCCAGAGACATTGCAGCRCCRTTGGTTGCTGAAAACTCGATATAGGACCGAAGCGCACCATATTCAGTATCGTTAATGGCATCGAATTTCAGCAARCCTTTACCGGAAAACGCAATCGCATCGTCAGCACGTGATGATGTTTCTACATAATCGATCTGWGTACGAACRTAACCRCCRATTTTMAGGCAKGTTTCTGTACCWGGAATCTGAATGCCKGTRCCCCARCCATCAAAATCACATACACGTACGTAATCTACTGGTTCTGCTACTGGCAGATCGGCTGCCTGTACACTGGAAACTGCCATGATCGCAGCTGCTGATCCAAGGATCATTGATTTAAATGTCATTTTAAACTCCAAAATATTCATGTCGCAAGTGACTGTAAGACACTCGTTACATTTCAAACTTGGAAGTCTTTTTCAAATATTTATTAGCGTTTRTTAATATTCAAAAWTTTGTAGTTATATTTCTGCAACATMTAATGKTAAATTCAAATACWTAAAATACTTTATTCTTATAAAAATGAATATTCAATTTTATATACTAAATTTTTATTTCAATATAATGTTGTAATCCTCATTCTAAGACATACATATCATATATCCGTTGTGATCAGACGGGCGACATATCACTTGCGACACAGGCGGTTTGTCGGGGGTGTCACATTTAGATGTGCACCCCGATCAATTTTTCAAGGTGTGTATTTCGCAAATCTGGCCCCGCGTATCTTCAGGCTGCACAAATGAATCAGGATTCTCTATCCAATCAAATATCCGGACTGCTTGAATGTCTGATGAGTGATCTGGATGCAAAAGTAGATTTACGCCCCGTGCTACACGAGGCGATAAGCGCTTTATCAAAGATTGAGCAGCGGCTCGACGCTGCTGAAGTTGAAGAGAATGATCAAAAACCCCGCCGCAAACACCCCTATGCATTTCAGTTTGCAGTGTTGCGCGCCATAACAGATGGTGCCTTGTTGCCGATCGACATCAGGAAGCATATCGAACAACAGTTTGATGACAAACCTACGGTTCAAACAACAGCGACCCGCATGAATATGATGAAGCGTGACGGCTGGATTGCCAGAGATGGCCGGAATTGGCTGATTACCGAATTGGGCCAGGGCCAGTTGGACTTACATGTAGAAGAATATGCGGCACTACCCACCGGGCCAAGACAGATAGCCGATGTTTCAAACGATAGACTACGCGAGCTTATTCAGGATTGCCTCAAAACCGGGACAAAATCACCAAAGGATATCGTTTGTTCAATTGAGCAAATGGCTGGAGGGACTGTGAAAGCAACGCGCATTCACAAAGCTGTTTATGAATTGAAAATCAAAGGCCTTATTCGGCACGACACTTCAGGATATAGTGCCTGAAATTATTATTGAATTCGATTATGCAAAGAAAAACCCGGAGCAATGCCCCGGGTTTCCTTTAACCAGACTTACAATCTCAAGAGAGATTAGAAGCTGCGCTGTACGCGAAGTTTAGCAGCGAATGTGTCAACATCAGCTTYGCCAGCTTTTGCATATTCTGTAGTTGTCCAGCCCATAGAACCCTGAACAGAAAGGCCTGTAATTCCAGAGTAAGTTACTTTGGTGCTGAGATTGGTCTGGTTATGATCGTTATCTGTGAGATACTCATCATATGAACCGTAACCAACATGGAAATCCTGGGTTACTGTTGAAGACCATGCGTGTGTCAATGCTGCAACTGCGGACCATGCTGAAGATTTCTTGATATCTCCACCAGAAACAACTGCGTTACTATCGCCATAGCGAACATAGCTTACTGCACCATTACCATATGCTGCACCAAGGTTCACTGTTGTATCTGCACCAACATTAAAGGTCGCGCCGATGCTGGCGGCATAACCATATTCAGTACCTACGGAAGCCACATTGGAGCGAAGCTGATGTACAACACCAGTAGCTTTAAGTGATCCCCAACCCTGTGAAATAGACATTGCAGCAACAACATCGGGAGCAGTTTTACCACCGTATGTGAAATTGCCAGCTGTCAACTYACGCTTGTCACGATCTTCAAGAGATAAAGTAGCGGAGAAACCATTGCCACCAGCATATGTGTAAGCAAACAGAGGCCCGGTTCCACCTGATGCGCCAGGGCCGTCAAATTCGCCAGCACCCGAATTATTGCTAAAGTATGAACCAACGTGGCCCATAGTAAAGCCACCAGCCTGGAT
Organism: Cohaesibacteraceae bacterium; assembly: GCA_016764535.1. Classification (GTDB taxonomy): domain Bacteria; phylum Pseudomonadota; class Alphaproteobacteria; order Rhizobiales; family Cohaesibacteraceae; genus JAESRR01. The sequence goes on from JAESRR010000261.1 coordinate 5,622, forward strand.
GTAAGCTTTGCCCATTGCTACTTCGCCGCCATTAGAAGCGCTCATTTCAATGTAAGTACGCAGAATGCCGTATTCTGTGTCCATCATTGTATCAAATTTCACAAGACCTTTGGCTGAGAAACTAATGTGATCTTCTGATCGCGCAGTAGCAAGCCATGGAGCTTTATAGTCCATATCTACACGAACATAACCACCAATTTTGATGCATGTTTCTGTACCAGGGATCTGCATGCCGGTTCCCCAACCATCATGATCACAGATACGTACATAATCTACTGGCTCTGCTACTGGAAGATCTGCTGCCTGTGCGCCGGATACTGCTACAAGAGCAGCTGCTGATCCAAGGATCATTGATTTAAAAGTCATCTCACACTCCGTGTAATAATTAATCTAATTCCAAAGTAATCACGAAGCCTTTGTCACATTCAATTTCGATATACTCAACATCAATTGTACAACACTGAATTCAATCAATATTTACGTCGCAACTTTGTCACATATATTTGAATAATCACCAATTACTATCACAGAATATTCTAATATATACACTAAGTTAACCAATATATACTTGTTTTATGACAAACTTATCGATATCTTTCCTCACATGTCTCATTGGACATATTACAGTACATCTCTTGCGACACAGGTTATGTCTGGGGGTGCCAGAGGTGGCATCCCGATCTTCCAGGGTCATGTAGGCAATCCGTATCGACGGTTGTGTTTGAAAGTTTTCCAATTACTGGCGTGCCGACAATTTACGCGTAATCGACGAAACCATGTTTATGCAAGCCACTATTCCGAAAGCTTTCATTGATTTTCAACGCACATGTCCTGGATTTAGGCTTCAACAAAGAACGACATACATTGCGGCGGAGAAAAACCCATAGGTCTCTTTTGAAACTGAAAACCGCATTTGGATGCTCATTAAGTGGACATAAATCCGCCAGTGGCGTTGGCTCTGTCAAAAAAAATCAAATCAACGGTTGTGTTCAGGGGTTCTTTATATAAGATTTGGAATTTACGTTTTAGAATATTTTGTAAACCGGGACATTTATTCCGGAAGAATTCAACAAGAAACTTAATATGAAAAATAACATTGCACTCAAAAATGAGATTCGTTCAGTATTCGAACAACTGCAAAAGGGTGTATTGTCTAAAACTGATCAGAAAATTGCTATTCAAAGTGCGATTAGCCGTTTGCGATTACTCGAACTGCAGATTGAGAACACTGACACCTATGGAGTTACTGACACAAGTTCAACCGGCAACCCCTACCCGCTTCAATTTGCAATTCTGAAGGCACTTGGATGTGGAGATTGTTGCAAACCTCTGGATATTCGAAATCACGTAAAACTGCAGTTCGGCGAGGCACCAGGCGTGCAACCAACATCGACACGCATGTATGCAATGCGACTTGATGGCTGGATTGTTCGTGATGAGAACGGGTGGTCCATTACCGATACTGGATTGGCCAGGCTCCGCGATTACCAAGAAGAGTACGCCGAAGACAGACTAATTCAAATGCCGATGGAATTATCCAATTCCGAGCTCAGAGAGCATGTACAAAATGTGCTGGACGGGACCACCAAATCTTCAAAACAGATTGTTCGAGGTGTTGAACAACTCGCGGGTGGCACCATACGTCCGACCCGGGTTCATAAAGCGGTTTATGATTTAAAGAAAAAGGGTCGAATCGCCCAAAACGGTACGCTATATAATTTGATTGAATCCGATGACAGCGATGATATTGATGTGCGCGACGTACCGGTTGACCAGATTATTCAGCGGGTCCTGATGACCGGAGAAAAGTCCCTCGGCGAACTTGTCCAGGTCTGTAATGAAGAATACCAGGAAAATTTGTCGGCCGATAATGTCCGGAAGATCGTCACCTACCTCGTCGATAAAAACAAAATATCATGTGATGGCGCAGTTTATTCATTGAATTGAGTTAAGTTGTTGTCTTCATTTCAAGATAAACCCTCAAATATCATTAGAGAAAATTCGACGAAAAAAGCCCGGAACATTGCCCCGGGCTTAATGGTTTTGTCATCTCAAACGAAACTAGAAGTTACGTTGAACACGAAGGCGTGCYTTGAAYTGATCRTAATCTGWYTGAGTGCTTGTYACACTRTAGTTGGTTTTGTARTATCCAACGCCWATTCCCACATAAAGRCCAGAAATACCGGAATAGTTYAATCTCGTTCCMACATGGAYTCGATTGTGATCATTAGCATTTGAGAATGCATTRAAATTCCCGTAGCCRACRTGAAAATCCTGRGAWATTGTTGAAGACCAGGCATGRGTTAAGGCRGCWAGAGCTGTYYRSGCYTTNNGGATYKMWYSRMAKCSGWCCNCRCTNMSKKSMKCGNCATATTCACCRTAACCRGCRTATGAMACTGCACCATCAGCATATTGGCCAGCAACACTTACAGASGTMCCRGACATKATRTTGAASGTGGCTCCRACWCCTACACCATATCCAAATGTAGTATTAACCGTCGAGTTGGTCGAACGAAGCTGGTGCAACGCGCCAGAAAATTTAATTGAACCCCATCCTTGAGAAATATTGACGTTTGCAACCACATCAGGAGCGCCATTTCCCGCGTGAGCCAGTACTGTGCCTGCTGCGCTTACACCTGCAGTAGCGTCGTTACGGTTCATATCTTCAAGAGATAGAGTRGYTGARAAACCATTGCCWCCRGTAAATGTATAWGCRAAYGCAGTTACSGTTTCATCRGAWCCAGGACCGTCGTARAATCCGGCACCSAGCGTTGTATCAAARAAMGAGCCTACATAMCCCATRGTGAASCCGTTAAAYTGAATGTARGCTTTTCCTTGKGTCATTGCGGCGCCATTGGTGGCTGARAACTCGATATAGGATCTCARAACACCATATTCKGTGTCATTGATCGCATCAAATTTYAGTAAWCCTTTTCCWGAAAASGWAACAACRTCATCAGAYCGCGTGGCCGGTTCYGAATARTCGATCTGCGTACGTACRTAACCGCCAATTTTGAGACATGTTTCWGTACCTGGAATTTGMARTCCRGTWCCCCAGCCATCAAAATCACARATRCGTACATARTCTACAGGTTCTGCAACWGGCAAATCRGCTGCWTKCGCACCCGAYACCGCYACCAAAGCTGCYGCTGATCCAAGGATCATTGTTTTAAATTTCATTTCACACTCCGAATTTGATTAAACCAACATTGCGAATTGGTTCCTTCAACATCGAGTAATTTGGCAACCAGTCAATTAACCTRGGTAAGATTATTCAACGTTACTGTTGGATGTCATGCAAATGTCACATACAACGAATGTATTCGTTTTAGTTTTATTTAGAACGGTTGGTACTGAATTAACTTGATACTTAAGACAATTTTAATTTGTGTTTTGGTTAATTTGTCTTAACCTGCATTTACCTGATCAATACATAACAGGCAGTGATTCACTTGCGACACAAGAGATTGCTGGGGGTGCCGATTGATGCGGCATCCCGATTTTCAGTAACCCTGTCTACCAGAGGCAGATTATGAGCAGTGCAATTCAAAAACGGTTTTCGACGATATTTGATGAGTTATCAAAAAAAATCGCGGGACAAAGTGGCCATCAGGCAGCGCTTAAATCAGCAATCCAGGCTCTTGAGGATGTTGAAAACAATCTGGAACGATTTGTTCATGACGGCATAAATATTCCGTCGGGTGGAAAATACCCCTACCCTTTTCAATTTGCTGTTTTACGTGCTCTTGAAACCGGCGCAAGAACTCCAGGAGAAATTCGTATCCACATTAACGGTCAGTTCGGTCGGTCACCTGCCGTGCAAACTACAGCTACCCGCATGAATATGATGAAACGGGATGGCTGGATTATTCGAGAAGATCGAAAATGGTCCATTACGGGGCTCGGTTCTATTAAACTTGGAGAACATTTGGCGTCGCTGGATCAACCCGATACGCCAAAAAGAGAATACATCGTTTCAGCCAATCCGGAGAAAATACGCTCGGCAATTCAGGAAAGCCTGATCCAGGGGCCAAAAACCATCGGTGAAATCGTCAAAAATGTTCGAGACCTCGAATCTATGGATATCCATAACAGACGTATTCATCGGGCAATTTTTGAACTCAAATCAAAAAACATCGTTTCCTTTAACGGATCCCGCTATCAACTGATCGCCAGTCCCGTGGTCACCCGGCCCATACCCAGCCATGTACCGGTCGATCAATTGATAATGAAATCCCTTTGCAAAGGTTCCAAATCTGAAGATCAACTGATTGCAATTTGTAAATCAAAATATCCTGATCCAATCCCGCTCAAACAATTTCGCGCGCTTCTTGGCTATATGCTGGACAAAAACAAGCTTTCCCGTGAGGGCAACATGTTTCAAATTTCAAAAAACAATGGCCATCGATTGTCAGCACAAAAATAGGAAATTTGGTCCTGTATTATTTTGCAACATCCAACTGATGCCTGTTCAAATGGATGTTCCATTTAAATTCCGGGCAAACTAAAATCCGGACGAATGCMGGAAGCTTTGATATATGGTTCTGAATCAACACCTTTCAGAAAACCGTCCCGTGTTGTGAGGACTGTTTTAAAACCCGCTGCGGCAMCGCCWAGAATATCWGTATGGAGACTGTCTCCGACCATCAAAACACGGGCAGGATCAACTTCGCCACATGCGACCNSTMWKNSGKATTTNGGCCARCTCGAATACGTGYTGRTGCGGTTTGCCGAAATTCTCCGGTTCTATTCCAGTYGCTTCAAACACCTTCCATGCATTGTAACCTGGCTCAATAGACATGGCTGTTTCACGTGGTGCCACNAGGTCGGGATTGCCCACAAGAAGCGGGCGAGATTTATTCTTCAGTGAAGTTATGAGAAGATCCAGCCAGTCCGGAGACCAATTATTGGTGCTCAGAAGAATGAATCCATCTACTTCATCATAGGTGTCGGGATCATCACCAAGAAGCGTGAAGTTAATGTCGAGTGTCGCGCAATTTGCATGTTCCGGTGCAAAAAYACCCCAAACCATACYKYTRTCATAAGCRGCCAGRCCCTGRTGAAGAGCWGAACGGCTGGAGATGATATCTGCACTATCAAGCGTAATRCCAAATCCCTTAATCTTTTTTACAGCGCCAGGCTGATCAGGAGTGGCACCGTTGGTCAGGACAATRATGTGTTTACCCATATCCTGCAAWGTTTTYACACATGCTGCAGCACCCGGAATCGCCGTTTCCCCGACATTGAGGACGCCAAAAGAATCCAGCAAGGCGACATCGAATTCATCAGCAATATCTACGAGCCCGGTGATCTGCCGGGTTYKATCGGGAAACMKYGCCYKSGGCATRAAACGYCGAGCCYTTTCATACAGTCTGAATGCTTCAGCCAGAGCTAATGTTTGTTTCATATAAATACCATGGCGAGGACGTGTTACCAGTGTCTAGATAATGGCTCCACGAACTTTTGCTGAAACCCATTCTGAAATAACGACAGCAACAAGTATGACGGAAAGAATCAAAGACACATTATGCCAGGCCAATACGTTGAGATTGGCCTGCATTTGTAAACCTATCCCACCAGCGCCAACAAGTCCCAGAACAGTGGATTCGCGGATGTTGATATCCCAACGGAATACAGTGATACCGGCAAAAGCCGGCATGATTTGCGGCACAATCCCGTAAACCATAACCTGTAACCGGCTCGCACCTGTGGCCTCTATCGCCTCAACCTGTTTGTGATCAATCTCTTCAATCGCTTCATAGAGCAATTTGGCTACAAAACCGATGGACCGCAGGGCAATTGCAATGGTCCCTGCAAACATGCCAGGGCCGATAATTGCCACCAACAAAAGTGCCCAGATCAATGAGTTGATTGAACGTGATGATACGATAATTAACAGCGCAATCGGGCGGACAAATATCCGGCTCGGCGTTGTATTGTTTGCTGCAAGAAACGCCACAGGTACAGCCAGGAACAGAGCAAGGATTGTTCCCAATGTTGCCATATTGAGGGTATCCCAAATAGGGTCCCACAATTCATTTACATATGACCATGTTGGTGGCATTGCCCGATTTAACAGATCGCCTGCTATTCGCGGTGCATCTTCAACAAAAAACCATGTTGTGGCTTCATCAATTGGACGCCAGCTAATATAGAACAGGCTAACGCCAAGCAACCAACCAAGCCAAATTGCATATTGTTTTTTGGACGTACGCCGTTGCCAGACTTTATCGCCCTTTGTCAAACTTGATACTGGCATTACTGAAGCCTCTCTCTGATGAGGCCGCTGGTGTATTCGGCAATCATAACAATGACGATGATGATTATGATAATTGCTGCTGCAGTATCATATTCATAACGGTCAAAGGCTGTATTTAGTGTTGCGCCAATACCACCCGCGCCAACAAGGCCCAGAATTGCAGATTCGCGGAAATTGATGTCGAGGCGATACATGGAAAGGCCAATCAATCGTGGCATCACCTGGGGCTGAATGCCATAATTGATCCACTGCGGCCACGAACCACCGGTCGCCTTGATCGCCTCCGCCTGGGTTGGATCGATATCCTCGATGTCTTCAGCCAATAATTTTGCAAGAAAACCAATTGTTGCAAACGACAGAGTAATAAACCCGGCAAGCGGTCCAAATCCAAATATGGCCACCATCAGAATGGCAATGATGATTTCATGCAGCGCCCGGGAAACGGCAATGATCCCACGGCAAACAAGATAAACAGGTAATGGTGCGATATTGCGTGCAGCGCCAAGCCCTATCGGGATTGAAATAGCGACGCCCACTACAGTTGAGACAACTGTCATTTGCAGGCTTTCCAGCATGCCTGCATAGATATCTTTCCAGCGTGAATTAAAATCCGGGTCTGTGAATGCAACAATAAAGCGCCAACCGCGATCCAGTCCCAGATAGACCCGCGACCAGTTAACTTCGATACTGCCCACCGCGAATGCCAGATAAACAAGGGCACAGATGCCCAGACCCCAGCGCAACAACGGGCGTTTAATAAAGGGCGGCTTTTTCCACTTGCGTGATGTGCCTGCTTGCGTCATCGCGGCGTTCACGCGTTTACCCCGTCTTTTTCGGTATCCTCGTCTACATTCTCAATAGTAGCCTGCCAGTCTTCTTCTCCATAAATTTCGGTAAGAACTTCCGGGTCAAGGCCATTTGGCGGGCCATCGTAAACAATTTCGCCCATGCGCAATCCGACTACGCGCTGCACAAACATCTGCGCAAGTGCAACATCATGAATGTTGATAATCGCGGCCAACCCGCGCTCTTCACACAATTCACATATCAGCCGCATGATCTGGCGAGAAGTTTTCGGATCAAGAGATGCTGTCGGCTCATCAACGAGCAGAAGTTCGGGGTCCTGAATAAGTGCACGCGCTATACCAACCCGTTGACGCTGCCCGCCCGACAGCTCGTCAGCTCTCTTGTCAACCATTTGATCAAGGCCAACCCGTTCGAGTAATCTAAAAGCTTCATCAACAGCAGACTGGGGGAATTTACGAAGAAAACTACGCCAAAAACCAACATAACCAAGCTGTCCGGACAATACATTTTCCATCACGGTCAACCGTTCGACCAAAGCATATTCCTGAAAGATCATTCCCATGCGACGCCGTGCCAGTCGAAGTTTTCCCGATCCCAGTTTTGTCAACTCATTGCCGTTGAGTGTAACCGAGCCGGATGTCGGTTCAACAAGGCGATTGACACACCGGATCAATGTACTTTTACCAGCACCGGATGGTCCAATAAGAGCGACAACCTGACCTTTGGGAATTTCGAGATCAATTCCCTGTAGCGCAAGATCACCGGTAGGATAGCGCTTCAACAATTGTTTGATTTGCAGCATCTAGTATCCAGACATGAAAACCCGGCTGTAAAAAATCACAGCCGGGACGCTTCTCATTTATTTACAGCTATAGGAAACGTTATTGGCCTGGTCGATCGTACGAATAACTGACCAATGTTCCTTATAGGTAATGGGAATAAACTTGCCTTCCCCGGACTTTGAAAATTCCTCTTCAAGACTGGAACCAGCCCATTCAAAACTATAAAACGCATCTTCAATCTGCTTCTGCAAAGCAGGTTTAAGATTGTAAACCACACCAWACCCKGTGGTCGGGAAAGTTTGCGATTTATAGATTGTTTTGACCTGATCCGCCTTGATAACATYACGCAGGATCATTCTGGCCTTGACCGAGTTGGCAATGGATGCAGCCACATAATCYTTATTTGCCACACCAAGAATCGAATTGTCATGTTTGCCCGAGAATGCKGCCGTAAAGTCCCGATCCTTGATCATATCAAATTCGGCTTTCAGGATCGCTGAAGGTGCCTTAAAMCCGGAATTGGAWGTRGGTGAAGTAAATGCGAGGGTTTTGCCCTTGATGTCCTCTATTTTTTCAATGCCACTACCTGGATACGTGATGATTTCCATCTCATACCCRAARCTGYCATCCTTGCGGGCCATAATTGTGAAAGACCGGAAACCGGCACAATTTACTGCAAGCGGGTTTGAACCTGTATTAAATCCGGCGATGTGCAAACGACCGGAACGCATGGCTTCGATCTGCGCTGCATTGGACTGAACTGGAAAAAACTGAACTTTTCTGCCTGTTTTGGCTTCCATATGCGTAAGGAAATCTGCCCATGCTTCCTTGTACACGGCCGGATCTTCGACAGGTGTATAGGCAAACACCAATGTGGACGGGTCAAGYTGTTTGGATGCGTCGGTTGGTGTATCTGCGATCAAATCACCATCGGCATCGCAGTATCTATCATCAAGTGATCCGCGTTCACACCCGGCAGCAGAAGCTCCCGTCATTCCAAATCCAGCAACAACGGCTGCAAGTGCCACAGTGCGCAAAAGAGTTGCAATCATCCCAAATCTCCCATGTGTATCCGTGACTTTCATAGCCACTGAATATTGTATTTCCCCGGGAGCGAACGCATATGAAATGCAAATGAAGCTATTTGAAACGCCCTCCCGAAAATTACGTTACWCACAATCATTAATGCTGTCACCCGGTCAGTGGAACTGAATGTCAGTTTCCCGGCTGTTGCGGCTTTATACAAAATGGTGCTTTACAWGAGTTTTCGGGCGCAAAAAATGAAATTATTGGTTTTCGATTCAGGAAGACTAATTATTGAAAAATGGCTGGAAAATATCCGCCATAAAACACCGCTGCTCAAGTGTTTATTGAGCAACTGGCAAAATCAAAATCCCGTTTCCAGTCTACATCCACGGGAATACCTGTTCAAAAATAGTCATTCCGTGTTGAATGACAGCATTTTTAGAAACCAAACTGCAAATCAATCAGCTAATTGAATTCCCTGGAAAGCACATCAAGAAAATCAGTAGAAATCGGCTTTTCCATATAGTGCTTTACACTTTTATATTTTCTAGATTTGTCGATATCTTTTTGCTGATCGGAGGACGTTAACATGACAACAGCAACGGAATTTTGATATAATTTTTCGTCATATACATTGAGAAATTCAAAYCCGTTCATTCGAGGCATGTTGATATCGAGGAATATCACCTGGGGAAGTTCKGCCATTTTATCCAGCATWTCAACMGCTTCCTGGCCGTCTCTGGCTTCCAGAATCAGAATGCCGGGAACATATTCTTCAACKRYGTCCCGGAAAAGARACTGATCCGCTTCGCTGTCCTCAATGACTARAAAATTAGACATGGCCATGGTTTGTAACTCCTCAGACATGCAATGTTAAAGTGAAAACAGTAACCTGGCTATCGTCTCGATRAGAAATTTCGCCCCCCAGAACATCTGCACTTTTTTTAATCATGTACAGACCAAGGCCACTGCCATACCCAATTTTTGGATGGAATCTTTTAAACATCTGAAACAATTGAYCCTGCATATTTTKGGGGATTCCAAGTCCGTTGTCCCTGACCTCCAGAATAAACYTGCCCTCTTCTTTCCTGGTAGAAATCTGTACAAATTGATCCGGCCTGGAYGGATCACGATATTTGATGGCRTTTGAAATCAGGTTGAACAAAATCAATTCGATGCGACTTMGTTTGCTGCTGAGTTTCCCGGAGAACTCCAGGTTTTTTTGAATTTGAACGGATTCAAAACCTGGCATATGAGAGATATTTTCCAGGACATTTTCAATTAATACTGATAGCTCGATGTCGACATCTTCTTCTTTTACACCTTTGGTTTTTGTAAGGCGCAATATATCTTCAATCAAACTCTTGAGTGTACTCAGAGATTTGTGAGCCAAAGCGATACTGGACAATGCTTTTTTACTATTGTCATTTGAAATCGCTTTTTTGATGATATCCAGAATGCCAATGGAAGAAATAATTGGCGAACGCAGATCGTGAGATGTCCGATATGCAAACTCTTCAAGTTCTGCATTTGCCAGTTCAAGCGCTTCGGTCTTTATTCCATAATTTTGTGTCAATTCGTTGGCAAAGCGTACCGCTTGTCGATTGGAACGGGCTAGCAAAAGAAACAGCGCCAGCAGTAAGGCATCGATAAAGAGACCGGCGAATAAAATGACCAACGGCTGGGATGTCGCATTTTGCTCTCTAAATTGTTTGGTGCTCCAGATATCAAATTTCCAGGTTCTTCCGTAAACCTCGATATTTTGAGTTTTTCTGAACAACGGATTTGGATCACGGTATTTTGCATCGGCTAGATGCTCATTATAAAGCTGATCTTCACCGTCGAATATCTGTATACCAACCGAACGATTTTTCTGATCGAGCGTACCTGCCATCAATTTCTTGAATATAAACGGTGCATAGACCACACCACGAAAATTATCCTCGCGCTCCCTGGACGTTGAATTTTGTCCTGCTCTATAAAAAGGTGCAAAAAACAGGAAGCCAGGCGTTTTCTCTGCATCCTGTACCAGAGTTATCGGACCAGTAATTTGAGCCGCCCCGGTATTTCGAGCTTTAATCGTCGCAGTATACCGGTTTGTTTCATGCGCCATATCCAGGCCAACAGCCCTGGCATTCTGGGCCACCGGTTCTATATGCGTAATTGGCAGATATATTTCTTCGTTATGAGGGGGATGGATTTTATAGTCCGGCCGAAGCAATCGTTCCCTTGCAAGATAGGTCGAAAGCTTTGAGGCCGGCACATAATCGATAATGCCTATACCATTAATACCGGGATATCTGTTTTCAATACCAAGAGTTCCCGCATATCGCGCCCAGTCCCTTGAATTTATTTGATAATTCCTGGAATGAAGCGTGGCGACACCACCCCATAATGCGTCTTCGTATTTAACCAATCGCTCTTTGATTAACTGAATGACCTGGGCTGCCTGACGGCGAAATTGATTTTCAATATTCTGATTTACCTGATTGTTTACAAAGTTCCAGGCGACAACTGTAAGAAGGATAGATCCACCCACAATCAACCAGTGAAACCAGTGCAACTTTCCGGATTTTTCAAGCTGATGTTGTTCTTTGATTAAAGCATCTATTTCGTGCTGCGACTGGTTCATAAAATTTCTTTTCACTTGACCAGATAAATTCAGAATTGGTGTGATTCACACACACCACAAACAATTTATCCAGAATACCAAAGGAACTTTAATGAGGGATTTACGGAACAAGCCACACGTAATCCATTTTAGCGATTTCAACAAAACACCAATACTTTTGTCGGTAACCAGTGTGTCGAATTTTTTTTGACGGGTTTGGTGGAAGCGGTAAATCGCCCGAATAAACAGAGGTATTATTGATGTGCCG
>JAESRR010000184.1 GCA_016764535.1 Cohaesibacteraceae bacterium
CCAGGTCACGCCGATTATGTAAAGAACATGATCACCGGTGCTGCACAGATGGATGGTGGCATTCTGGTTTGTTCTGCTGCTGATGGCCCGATGCCGCAGACACGTGAACACATTCTTCTTGCTCGTCAGGTTGGTGTTCCGGCACTTGTTGTTTATCTCAACAAGGTTGATCAGGTTGATGATGAAGAGCTTCTTGAACTTGTCGAGATGGAAATTCGCGAGCTTCTTGATACTTATGAATATCCTGGTGATGACATTCCGGTTATCATGGGTTCTGCTCTTGCTGCTGTTGAAAATCGTGACGTTGAAATTGGTCGTGATTCCATTCGCAAGCTTATGGCAGCTGTTGATGAATACATTCCAACGCCAGAACGCGCTATTGATCAGCCATTCCTGATGCCTATCGAGGATGTGTTCTCGATTTCGGGTCGTGGTACAGTTGTTACAGGCCGTGTTGAACGTGGTGTTGTAAATGTTGGCGACGAAATGGAAATCGTTGGCATCAAGGACACTACAAAAACCACCTGTACCGGTGTTGAAATGTTCCGCAAGCTTCTGGATCGTGGTGAAGCCGGTGATAACATTGGCGCATTGCTGCGTGGTATTGATCGTGAATCAGTTGAACGTGGTCAGGTTCTTTGTAAGCCAGGTTCTGTTCTTCCTCACAGAAAATTCCGTGCAGAGGCCTATATCCTGAACAAGGATGAAGGCGGTCGTCACACACCATTCTTTACCAATTATCGTCCGCAGTTCTACTTCAGAACAACAGACGTAACAGGTGTAGTTTCACTTCCCGAGGGAACTGAGATGGTGATGCCTGGTGATAATGTTGAAATGCATGTTGAACTGATTGTGCCTATCGCCATGGAAGAAAAGCTTCGCTTTGCTATCCGTGAAGGTGGTCGTACCGTTGGTGCCGGCATCGTAGCCGAAATCCTCGACAAATAATCGAGATTAAAGTGTGTCTCACTTGTGAGACACACTTGATCTTTTTGAAGGAATAGATCATGAACGGTCAGAATATACGAATTCGTCTAAAAGCGTTTGACCATCGCGTTCTTGATACCTCTACTCGTGAAATCGTTTCTACAGCGAAACGGACAGGGGCGCAGGTTCGTGGCCCGGTTCCGCTTCCAACGCGGATCGAGAAATTTACTGTAAACCGTTCACCTCACGTCAATAAGAAAAGTCGTGAACAGTTTGAAATAAGAACTCATAAACGGTTGCTTGACATCATCGATCCGACACCACAGACGGTCGATGCTCTGATGAAGCTGGATCTGGCGGCGGGTGTTGACGTCGAAATCAAGCTCTAAGTGAGCAAGAAAGGCATATTGCCATGCGTTCAGGTGTGATCGCGCAGAAGGTGGGTATGACCCGGGTATATACCGAGGGCGGCGAGCAGATACCAGTAACGGTATTACGGCTCGAGAACTGTCAGGTTGTATCCCACCGGACGGAAGATAAAAACGGCTACACTGCCATTCAGTTGGGTGTAGGTGTTGCTAAAGTAAAGAATACTCCCAAGGCGATGCGGGGTCACTTTGCAGTGGCCAAGGTTGAGCCGAAGCGGAAAGTGGCAGAATTTCGTGTTACTGCTGATAATTTGATCGATATTGGTGCAGAAATCACTGCCGATCATTTTGTTAACGGACAATACGTTGATGTTGTCGGAACCTCGATCGGTAAAGGTTTTGCCGGTGCTATGAAACGCCATAATTTTGGTGGTCTTCGTGCGTCTCATGGTGTGTCAGTTTCACATCGTAGTCACGGTTCGACTGGTCAATGTCAGGATCCTGGCAAGGTATTCAAGGGCAAGAAGATGGCTGGACATATGGGTGCTACCCGTGTGACTACCCAGAATCTGAAAGTTGTTAAGACTGATGTTGCGCGTGGACTTATCCTTGTTAAGGGTGCTGTTCCAGGTTCAAAGGGCGGTTGGATACTTGTTTCGGATGCGATAAAAAAATCTCTTCCCGATGATGTTCCAATGCCTGGTTCTTTCCGTAAAAATGGCAGTTCCGAGACTTCGGTTGCCAGCGGTAAGGGAGCTGAATAATGAAACTTGATGTAACAACGCTGGACGGCAAAAAGGCCGGTACAGTGGAATTATCTGACGAAGTGTTCGGTCTCGAGCCACGCGCAGATATTCTTCAACGCATGGTTCGTTATCAGCTTTTGAAACGGATGTCTGGCACGCGCAATGTGCGTAACAGAAGCGAAGTTCGTGCGACCGGCAAAAAGATGTATCGTCAAAAAGGCACCGGTGGTGCACGGCATGGCGATAAAAAAGTCACCCTGTTTCGTGGTGGCGGCAAGTCTTTTGGCCCTAACGTTCGGTCCCATGCTGTTAAGTTGCCCAAGAAAGTTCGAGCGCTTGCTCTACGTCATGCTTTATCAAGCAAGGTCAAAGACAGCAATCTGATTGTTATTGAGGGCGCGACTGCTGCAGAAGCAAAAACCAAGGCATTGAAAAGTCAGATCGGTAATCTTGGCTGGGACAATGTGTTGATTATTGACGGCGCGGAGCTGGATACAAATTTTGCTCTTGCATCCCGCAATATCATTGGTTTGGATGTACTTCCAATTCAGGGCATTAATGTCTATGACATTCTTCGTCGTGAAAAACTTGTGCTTACCAAAGCAGCGGTAGAGAAACTGGAGGAGCGGTTCAAATGACCAACCTCAAGTATTATGACATCGTTCGTAATCCGGTGATTACTGAAAAAGCGACGATTGCTTCCGAGCAAAACAAGGTTGTTTTTGATGTATCTCGCGATGCGACGAAGCCAGACATTAAAAAGGCTGTTGAAAGCCTCTTTTCTGTGAAGGTAAAAAGTGTTAACACCCTGGTTCGCAAGGGCAAGGTAAAACGCTTCCGCGGTATTATGGGCAAACAATCAGACGTCAAAAAAGCAATCATTACCCTTGAAGACGGGTTTTCGATTGATGTGACGACTGGTCTTTGAGAACGGTAGAGTAGGCTTAAGTAATGGCACTTAAACACTTTAATCCGACTACACCTGGTCAACGCCAGCTTGTAATCGTCGACCGTTCCGGGCTTTATAAGGGGAAACCTGTAAAGAAGCTCACTGAAGGCTTGTCCAAGTCCGGTGGTCGAAATAATCGGGGTCGTATTACGGCCCGTCGTCGTGGTGGTGGGCATAAGCGCACATACCGCATCATTGATTTCAGGCGGAACAAGCAGGATGTTCCTGCGACGGTCGAGCGTATTGAATACGATCCAAACCGTACTGCCTATATCGCTTTGATTACCTATCAGGATGGCGAGCAAGCATATATTCTGGCACCACAACGGTTGCAGGCTGGAGATACAGTAGTATCCTCGAACTCTGCCGATGTGAAACCAGGCAATGCAATGCCGCTCGCCAATATGCCTGTGGGAACAATCATTCATAACGTTGAGATGAAACCAGGCAAAGGCGGACAGATTGCCCGTTCAGCTGGTTCCTATGCTCAACTTGTTGGACGAGATCAGGCTTACGCGATTGTAAGGTTGAAATCCGGCGAACAGCGTTTGATCCTGGCCACATGTATGGCCAGTGTTGGTGCGGTTTCCAATCCGGATAACTCCAATATCAAGCTTGGCAAAGCCGGGCGTTCGCGCTGGATGGGTAGAAGACCTTCGGTTCGTGGCGTAGCCATGAACCCGGTTGATCATCCACATGGTGGTGGTGAGGGCCGGACTTCCGGTGGTCGTCATCCTGTTACACCTTGGGGCAAGCCTACCAAAGGTAAGCGCACTCGTTCCAACAAGGCTACAGACAAGTTCATTCTGCGTAGCCGTCATGCACGCAAGAAGGGCAGATAAGGGTAACTATGGCACGTTCTATTTGGAAAGGTCCGTTTGTAGACGGTTACCTCCTGAAGAAGGCCGAGAAGTCCCGTGCTTCTGGTCGTAATGAGGTTATTAAGATCTGGAGCAGACGCTCCACGATTATCCCTCAGTTCGTCGGGCTCACTTTTGGTGTCTACAATGGTCGCAAGCATATCCCGGTGAATATATCCGAGGATATGGTTGGTCATAAATTCGGCGAATTTTCTCCAACGCGGACCTATTATGGTCATGCTGCGGATAAGAAGGCGAGAAGGAAGTAACAATGGGAAAGGCAAAGCGTGAGCGCGTGCTAGAGGACAATGAGGCGAAAGCCGTTGCCCGTATGCTACGTGTCTCCCCCCAGAAGCTTAATCTCGTTGCAGCTTCTATTCGTGGTCTTAAAGTTGGTAAGGCGATTTCAGAACTTCAGTTTTCTCGTAAGAGAATTTCTGGAGATGTTAAAAAAGCACTGGAATCGGCTATTGCCAACGCCGAGAATAATCACGATCTGGATGTTGATTCACTTGTTGTAGCCGAGGCTTTTGTCGGCAAGGCAATGGTGATGAAACGCTGGAAACCGCGTGCTCGTGGTCGTGTGGGTAAAATTCTTAAACCGTTTTCTAATCTCACGATTATTGTTCGTGAAGTCGAGGAGTCTGCCTGATGGGACAAAAGATTAACCCAATCAGCTTGCGTCTCGGTATCAACAAGACGTGGGATTCGCGTTGGTTCGCGAACAAGGATCAGTTTGGCAATATGCTAAATGAAGATCTGCGTATTCGTGAAATGTTGTTTAAGACTTTGAAGCAGGCAGCTGTTTCAAAGATTATCATCGAACGCCCGCATAAAAACTGCCGTATTACAATCCATTCGGCTCGTCCGGGGATTGTAATTGGTAAAAAGGGTGCGGATATCGAAAAATTGCGAGCAAAGGTGCGCAAATTTACGGATAGCGAAGTTCACATTAACATTGTTGAAGTGCGCAAACCCGAGATCGATGCGAAACTGGTTGCCCAGTCTATTGCTCAGCAACTTGAACGTCGCGTTGCTTTTCGTCGTGCCATGAAACGTGCTGTTCAATCAGCAATGCGTCTTGGTGCCGGCGGTATTCGGATTAACTGTGGTGGACGTCTTGGCGGTGCCGAGATTGCGCGTACTGAATGGTATCATGAGGGTCGCGTCCCTCTTCATACACTTCGTGCAGATGTCGATTACGGTACSTATGAAGCAAAAACCGCTTATGGGATCATTGGTATCAAAACCTGGATCTACAAAGGCGAAATTATGGAACACGATCCAATGGCGTCGGAACGACGTGCGCTTGAGGGTCAAGAAGGTGGCAATAATCWGAGACGCCGTGAGCGTAACCGGTAATWCCTACCTGATTGAACTGAGAGATTTGAGATATGTTGCAGCCAAAGCGCACAAAGTATCGCAAGCAGCACAAAGGCCGTATACACGGTAYGGCTAAAGGTGGTACACAGCTCACCTTCGGGACCTTCGGCYTAAAAGCCCTGGAACCAGAGCGGATTACTGCCAGACAGATTGARGCTGCGCGTCGTGCAATGACCMGACACATGAAACGTGTGGGTCGTGTATGGATCCGCATTTTCCCGGATTTGCCTGTTACTTCCAAGCCAACCGAAGTTCGGATGGGTAAAGGTAAAGGCTCGCCGGATTATTGGGCGGCAAGGGTTAATCCAGGTCGTATCATGTTTGAACTTGATGGTGTTTCAGTTGAAGTTGCCCGTGAGGCGTTTCGACTGGCCGCTGCCAAACTACCGATCAAAACGCGCTTTATTCAGCGTATTGTTGATTAATGGCTTGAGGACAGGAGTTTTATTATGAAAGCATCTGATGTTCATGCCATGACGGCTGATCAACTTGATGATGAACTTGTCAAGTTGAAAAAGGAACAGTTCAATCTGCGTTTTCAGCAGGCAACTGGACAATTGGAAAACACGTCCCGTGTTCGGCAGGTTCGCCGTGACATTGCACGTGTAAAAAGTATCGCGCGCATTAAGCGTGTCGGTGTAAAGGCTTAAGGAGAGCACGATGCCAAAACGCGTGCTTCAGGGCGTTGTCGTAAGCGATAAGCAAGCGAAGACCGTCGTTGTGAAGGTAGAACGTCGTTTCACGCACCCGCTTCTTAAGAAGACGGTGCGTCGGAGCAAAAACTATCAGGCTCACGATGAACTAAATTCTTTGAAAATCGGTGATCGGGTTTCCATTGAGGAATCCAAACCTATTTCCAAGAATAAACGTTGGATTGTTGTCGCCTCTTAATTCAATTGGCGAGACTCAGTTTAACAATGGATATGAATTCTGGTCCGGTGTTTATTCACCGACAAGACAATAAAGGCGACCAGTCATGATTCAGATGCAAACAAACCTAGACGTAGCGGATAACTCCGGTGCGAAACGTGTTATGTGCATCAAGGTTCTGGGCGGGTCTAAACGTAAGTATGCTGGGGTCGGCGATATCATCGTCGTTTCCATTAAAGAAGCCATTCCACGCGGTCGCGTGAAAAAGGGTGACGTAATGAAGGCGGTTGTCGTTCGTACAGCCAAGGACATTCGTCGCGCGGATGGTAGCGTAATTCGTTTTGATCGTAGCGCAGCTGTTTTGATTAACAACAACAAGGAACCCATTGGTACTCGTATCTTTGGCCCGGTTCCTCGTGAGTTGCGTAGCAAGAACCAGATGAAGATTATTTCTCTCGCGCCGGAGGTTATCTAATGGCTGCGAAGATTAAAAAAGGCGACCGTGTTGTCGTTCTTGCCGGAAAAGATAAAGGCAAGAAAGGCGAGGTCACCCAGGTTTTCCCAGCCAAGGCTCGCGCCATGGTAAGTGGAGTTAATCTGGTTAAGCGTCATCAGCGTCCATCCCAGACGCAAGAAGGCGGTATTTTGTCGAAGGAAGCATCAATTGATCTTTCCAATCTCGCGATTGAAGACCCAAAAGATGGCAAACCAACCCGTGTTGGCTTCCGGATTCTTGAAGACGGAAAAAAAGTCCGTTTTGCAAAACGTTCAGGAGATGTGATAGATGGCTGAGGAATATGTTCCGCGCCTGAAAGCGCATTATCAATCTGTTTTGCGTGACAGTCTGAAAGAAGAATTTAACTACAGCAATCCAATGTTGATTCCCGGACTAGAGAAAATTGTTCTCAATATGGGTGTTGGTGAGGCTGTAGCTGATTCTAAAAAAATCAAATCAGCGTATGCAGATTTGATGACGATTGCAGGCCAACAGCCTGTAATTACCAAGGCACGCAAATCCATAGCAACCTTTAAAGTCCGTGAGGGCATGCCCCTCGGTGTGAAGGTTACGCTTCGTCAAGCTCGGATGTACGAATTCCTTGACCGCCTCGTAAATATTGCTTTGCCAAGGGTTCGCGATTTTCGTGGACTTAGTGCGAAGAGTTTCGACGGTCGTGGCAATTACGCACTTGGTTTGAAGGAACACATTGTGTTTCCTGAAATCAAATATGAGTTGGTTGATCAGATTTGGGGTATGGACATTGTTGTTTGTACTACTGCTAAAACCGATGATGAGGCACGCGCCCTTTTGAAAGGGTTCAACTTCCCGTTCCGTCAGTAGAACGGCGGAATGAACGAGGAAATCGATATGGCTAAAAAAAGCGCGATCGAGAAGAACAAACGCAAGATTAAACTTGTCGCTGCCTTCGCATCGAAGCGTGCGAGTCTCAAGGCCCTGGCCAAAGACGAGTCGCTTAGCCTGGAAGAACGTTTTCAGGCACGTTTGAAACTTGCAGAACTGCCACGCGACTCGTCACGTACACGGATTAAAAACCGTTGTGAAGTAACTGGTCGTCCGCGCGGTTATTACCGCAAAATGAAAATGTCACGCATCGCACTTCGCGAACTGGGATCTCAAGGTATGATTCCCGGCCTCGTGAAGTCGAGCTGGTAAGGAGAACGGTCCAATGTCCTTGACCGATCCTTTGGGGGATATGCTTACTCGCATCCGTAATGCACAGATGCGTAAGCGTTCAAATGTCGCAACTCCTTCGTCCCGGTTACGCCAGCGAGTGCTGGATGTGCTGGAAGCTGAAGGTTTTATTCGCGGCTACACCACCGTCGAACACGATAACGGCAAGTCCGAGATCGATATCGAACTCAAATATTTTGATGGAGAGCCGGTGATCCGCGAGATCAAACGTGTTTCCAAACCGGGTAGGCGGGTTTATGCTTCTGTAAAGAACATTCCCCGTATTGCAAATGGTTTGGGTATCGCGATTATGTCAACACCTCAGGGTGTTATGGCAGATCATGATGCACGTGAGAAAAACGTGGGTGGCGAAGTCCTCTGTCAGATTTTCTAATCTGGCAGACTTTTCTTCAACACAAACCGGACAGGTTAGTCACATGTCACGTATAGGTAAAAAACCGGTTGCAGTCCCTTCGGGGGTTACTGCAACAATTGACGGGAATAGTTTTTCTGCGAAAGGTCCGATGGGCGAATTGTCATTGGCATTCACAGATAACGTAACTGTTTCCATGTCAGATGATGGCGTATTGGTTGCACCTGTGGAGGGAGCAAAAAATGCTCGTTCTCACTGGGGCATGGTACGTACAATGATATCCAACCTGTTTGAAGGTGTTTCCAAAGGTTATGTGAAACAGCTTGAAATGAAGGGTGTTGGTTATCGAGCCCAAATGAAGGGCAATGATATACAATTGGCGCTTGGCTTGAGTCACGATGTAATTTACAAGGCTCCGGACGGCATCAAACTTGCGGTTGGCAAACCAACAGAAATAACAGTGAGCGGAATTGATAAACAGCGAGTAGGTCAGACTGCTGCTGATATTCGTAAATTCCGCCCGCCCGAGCCATATAAAGGCAAGGGTATTCGTTATGTTGGTGAATTTGTCTTCCGTAAGGAAGGCAAAAAGAAGTAGGATTTTATCATGGCGACCAAATCGACATTCGAACGGCGGCGTGATCGGGTCCGTCGCTCTCTCAAGAAGGTGGCCGGTGGCCGCCCTCGTTTGAGCGTGAACAGATCTTCCAAGAACATCTATGCACAGATCATAGATGATGTAAGCGGACGTACACTTGCGGCAGCTTCTACACTTGAAAAAGATCTGCGGTCTTCACTTAAGACCGGTGCTGACAAAGATGCTGCCACTACGATTGGCAAGCTGATTGGTGAGCGGGCTTCCAAAGCCGGGATTAAGGACGTTGTATTCGATCGTGGAGGTTATATCTTCCATGGTCGTGTAAAAGCGCTTGCAGAAGCAGCGCGTGAATCAGGATTGAACTTCTAATACGTCGAATTAATTCGATACGGTTTGAAGTAATTGAAACGGAAAAGCTATGAAACAGCGAGAAGAACGCGAAAGCGAGTTCGTTGACAAACTGGTGCATATTAATCGCGTAGCGAAAGTGGTCAAAGGTGGCCGTCGCTTTGCGTTTGCAGCTCTTGTTGTAATCGGTGATCAAAAAGGTCGTGTTGGCTTTGGTCATGGTAAGGCTCGTGAAGTCCCGGAAGCTATTCGTAAAGCGACCGAGGCTGCCAAGCGTAATCTGATCAGAGTGCCGTTGCGCGAAGGTCGGACCCTGCATCATGATGTTCGCGGCCGTTTTGGCGCTGGCAAGGTTGTATTGCGTTCGGCACCAGCCGGTACCGGTATTATCGCCGGTGGACCAATGCGTGCAGTATTTGAAACACTGGGTGTTCAGGATGTTGTTGCAAAATCTCTTGGATCTTCAAACCCGTACAATATGATCAGAGCTACATTTGAGGCTTTGAAAAGTGAAGACAGTCCACGTGGTGTTGCTGCACGTCGTGGTCTTAAAGTTTCCACTATTCAGGGTCGTCGTCGTGTGAGTGATGGTGGTCGGGTAGACGCGTAGGCGTTTGACCGAACGGTTTAGAAACAGGAGCCATCAATGGCCAAAGGCAAAACAGTAACGGTAAGGCAGACTGGTAGTCCGCTTCGCCGGCCGAAGGATCAGCGTGCAACGCTAGTTGGTCTTGGTCTTAACAAAATGCAGCGTGTTCGTACCCTGGAGGATACTCCTTCGGTGCGCGGCATGATTGCGAAAGTCAACCATCTCGTCACTATTGTTGAAGAGAAGTAGGGTTGAAGGGTTAGACCGATGAAACTTAATGAACTTCAAGATATCCCCGGCGCATCCAAAACACGGAAACGTGTTGGTCGCGGCATTGGGTCCGGTACAGGTAAGACTGGTGGACGTGGTGTTAAGGGTCAAAAATCCCGTTCAGGCGTGGCTATCAACGGTTTCGAAGGCGGGCAGATGCCCATCTATATGCGCCTTCCGAAGCGTGGATTTGTGAATATTTTTGCCAAGAAATTCAATATTGTAAATCTTGGACAAATTCAGGCCGCAATTGATACTGAACAACTGGATAAGTCTTCTGCAGTCACTGTCGCTTCACTTGTTGCGGCTGGTTTACTTCGTAGAGTTAAAGATGGTGTGCGTTTACTTGGTAAGGGTGAATTAACAACCAAGCTTTCTTTTGAAGTTGCCGGTGCAACCGGTTCAGCGGTGAAAGCTGTAGAAAAAGCAGGCGGAACTGTTACCCTTTTGGGAAACAGCAAGTCCGAAGAATAGTAGTATCGTAGATCCCGAGCCGGAGCATAGACTATGGCATCAGCAGCTGAGCAACTTGCTGCGAATATCAATTTTTCAGCTTTTTCCAAAGCGACGGAGCTGAAAAAACGTATCCTGTTTACATTGGGTGCATTGCTTGTCTACAGGCTTGGGACTTACATCCCATTACCCGGTATAGATCCTGAAGCACTCGCAAATGCCTTTCAGCAGGCAGAATCAGGAATTCTTGGATTGTTTAACATGTTCTCCGGCGGCGCCGTGGAACGTTTGGCAATTCTTGCACTGGGTATTATGCCCTATATCTCTGCGTCGATTATCATTCAGTTGATGACGACTGTTTCCCCCCGGCTTGAACAGCTGAAAAAAGAGGGAGAACAGGGACGTAAGGTGATAAACCAGTACACGAGATATGGTACTGTCGTCCTTGGTGCATTGCAGGCATACGGCATTGCGGTCGGGCTTGAAGGAGGGCAGGGTATTGTTACAAATCCAGGTCTGTTCTTCAAAATCACGGCAGTTATAACTTTGTGCGGTGGTACAATGTTCCTGATGTGGATCGGTGAACAGATCACGGCACGTGGCATTGGTAATGGTATTTCACTTATCATTTTTGCAGGCATTGTAGCTGGCTTGCCATCCGCCATCGGCGGTATGCTTGAACAGGGCCGTATCGGCGCTTTGTCATCGCTGGTAATTGTTGCTGTTGTTGTGCTTTCTTTTGTTACAATAGCATTTGTCGTGTTTATTGAACGGGCCCAGCGTCGGCTGCTCATTCAATATCCAAAACGACAGGTTGGTAACAAGGTTTTTCAGGGAGATAGTTCTCATCTGCCCCTAAAACTTAATACAGCCGGCGTAATCCCGCCGATTTTTGCCTCCTCGCTTCTGTTGTTACCTGCGACAGCCGCCGGGTTTATGAGTACAGGATCTGCTCCAGGCTGGTTATTGACAATCACGAGTTCGTTTGGTCATGGTCAGCCTTTGTATATGCTTTCTTATGCTGGTCTGATCGCGTTCTTTGCTTTTTTCTATACGGCGATTGTTTTTAATCCTGTTGAAACTGCTGATAATCTGAAAAAACATGGCGGTTTTATACCAGGAATTCGTCCTGGAGAGCGAACTGCACAACATATCGATACTGTTCTAACCAGAATTACGGTTCTGGGTGCGCTCTATCTGGTTCTGGTGTGTTTGCTTCCCGAGTTCCTGATTTCTGCGACCGGTGTGACCTTCTACTTTGGCGGCACTTCACTACTCATTGTTGTCAGTGTAACAATGGATACGGTTGCTCAGGTTCAAGGTCATTTGCTTGCGCAACAATATGAAGGTTTAGTGAAAAAATCGAAATTGAGGGGCAAACGCCGATGAGATTAATACTTCTTGGACCACCCGGGGCTGGTAAAGGCACTCAGGCTACTCGCCTGGTTACGAAACATTCAATTGTACAATTGTCGACGGGCGATATGTTTCGGGCAGCCATATCCAATCAGACCGGGGTTGGCAAAGAAGTAAAATCTATAATTGATCGCGGCGATCTCGTTCCCGACAGTCTGACTGTGCGTTTAATTTCAGAGCGTATGGATGAAGATGATTGTGAAAACGGATTTATTCTTGATGGCTTTCCCAGAACTATCGCTCAGGCTGATGCCCTTGCGGGCTTACTCGCAGGCAAGGGATTAAAACTTGATGCGGTTGTCGAATTGAAAGTTAATGAAAAGATTTTGCTTGGACGTATTGAAAAACGTGCTGCAGAAACCGAGGGTGGACCACGGTCTGATGACAATGCAGAAGCCCTCAAAAAGCGACTCGATGTATATCGGGAGCAAACTGCACCATTAGTCAGCTATTACGATGAAAAAGGTACCTTGTGTACCGTTGATGGTATGGCTGATATAGATGATGTAGCTAAACAGATTGATGAAGCTCTCGCCGGCGTCTAGTACCTCCATTTTTGGAAACTGACAGGTTGACGGCAGCCATATGAATCCTATACACACGGCCCCATCCGCAAATTATTGGCTGGTAACCGATGTGGGGACATGTCGCTGCCGGCATTTGCTATATGAAATTCTCAATCGGGAATAGTTTAAACGCGCGGAATATTTTCCGCATTCGAGGAGACACACAAGTGGCCCGCATAGCTGGTGTCAATATCCCAACCAACAAGCGTGTTGTTATAGCGCTTCAATATATTTTCGGGATTGGTGCACTTAAATCACAAGAAATTGTGAATAAAGTAAAAATCCCTGCTGAACGTCGTGTCAATCAATTGTCCGATGCCGAAATTTTGCAAATTCGCGAAGTTATCGACAAGGACGTGATGGTTGAAGGCGATCTACGTCGTGAAGTTGCGATGAACATTAAACGATTGATGGACCTTGGTGCCTATCGTGGTTTACGTCATCGTCGCGGACTTCCCGTGCATGGTCAACGTACACGTACAAACGCCCGGACACGCAAGGGTCCAAAGCGGACGGTTGCTGGCAGAAGAAAATAATCCACATTTTCGGTGGAGCCGCCGGTTTTTTAACGGCGGTGGAGAGATCGAGGTTTAAAAGAGAAATATGGCGAAGGATACTTCCCGCGTTAAACGTCGCGAGCGAAAGAATATTAGCTCCGGTGTAGCGCACGTGAATTCCACGTTTAACAACACAATGATTACCATTACAGATGCACAGGGAAATACTATTTCCTGGTCGTCAGCTGGTGCGATGGGCTTTAAAGGCTCACGAAAATCAACTCCTTATGCTGCGCAGGTTGCTGCCGAAGATGCGGGCAAAAAAGCTGCCGAGCATGGCATGAAGACTTTGGAAGTTGAGGTTCGTGGACCAGGTTCAGGCCGTGAATCAGCGCTTCGTGCGTTACAGACTGTAGGCTTCACTGTTACATCCATTCGGGACGTAACACCTATTCCGCACAATGGTTGTCGTCCTCGCAAACGCAGGCGCGTTTAGTGATTTTTCGTGCTCTGTTGCAGGTATGTGTCAGAGCATGGGGTGACCCAAACGAGAGGGTTGAAAAGTGATCCAAAAAAATTGGCAAGAGCTTATCAAACCAACGAAGCTCGAGATTGTCAGTGATCCTAACAAACCACGTGTTGCGACCGTTGTTGCGGAGCCGCTTGAACGTGGATTTGGTTTGACGCTTGGTAATGCCTTGCGGCGCGTGTTGTTGTCTTCACTCCAGGGTGCAGCAATTACAGCTTTGCAAATTGATGGCGTTTTGCACGAGTTTTCATCGATTGCCGGTGTACGTGAAGACGTTACCGATATTGTTTTGAATGTTAAGGAAATTGCTCTTCGTATGGAGAGCGAAGGACCTAAACGGCTTGTTCTTCGTAAGGAAGGCCCCGGTGTCGTAACTGCCGGTGACATTCAAACATTGGGTGATATCGAGATCCTGAATCCAGAACTTGTACTATGTACGCTGGATGTTGGAACGGAAGTGCGTTTCGAATTTACGGTTGAGTCTGGCAAGGGGTATTCCCCTGCTGAACAAAATCGTCCTGACGATGCTCCGATTGGTCTTATTTCAGTTGATAGTCTTTATTCTCCTGTTCGCCAGGTGTCTTACAAGGTGTCTAACACCAGGGAAGGCCAGGTACTGGATTATGACAAGCTTAATCTGGAACTGGAGACAGACGGTTCAATCTCCCCTGAGGATGCGGTAGCGTTTGCTGCTCGTATTTTGCAGGATCAGCTTTCGATCTTTGTTAACTTCGAAGAGCCGGAAAAAGAAGTTGTACCGGAACAAGCTCCGGAACTGGCTTTTAATCCCGCTTTGTTGAAAAAAGTCGATGAGCTGGAATTGTCTGTGCGCTCGGCAAACTGCCTCAAGAACGACAATATTGTTTATATTGGCGACCTCATTCAGAAAACCGAGGCAGAAATGCTTCGTACTCCGAATTTCGGTCGTAAATCCTTGAATGAAATCAAGGAAGTTCTTGCTCAAATGGGTCTCCATTTGGGAATGGAAGTTGCCAATTGGCCACCAGAGAATATCGAAGAGCTGGCCAAGCGTTACGAAGAACAATATTGAAACATTTGACCAGCGGTTTGACACCGCCGGAGTAATTAAAGGAGAGGGCGATGCGCCATCGGAAATCAGGCCGCAAGCTCAATCGGACATCATCTCATCGCAAGGCGATGTTTGCCAATATGGCAGCAGCTTTGATAAAGCATGAGCAGATTGTAACGACAGAGCCAAAGGCAAAGGAATTGCGTCGTTTTGTAGACAAGCTTATCACACTCGCTAAAAAGGGTGATTTGCACGCAAGACGGCAGGCAATATCCAAAATTCGGGATCTTGATCAGGTTAAAAAACTGTTTGATGTTCTTGGTGAGCGTTATGCAGAACGGCAGGGTGGCTATACCCGCGTACTGAAAGCTGGTTACCGTTATGGTGACAATGCAGCTGTTGCTGTTATTGAGCTTGTTGATCGTGATCCTGATGCAAAAGGCAAGGATTCTGGTCCAACAATAGACATGTCCGAAGCTGCTTCTGAAGCAGCTTAGCTCAAGTCTGTATACWGWTTWGAANNGGCAGYTNNTTMGAGCTGCCTTTTTTGTTTGGTTTTCAAACTTATGTGTGACGCAATTGTGCTTGATAAGGTTTATGCTGCACTTCTTTTCGTGGCATGGAATCAGACAGGACATGAATATGAAACTACGATTGTCAGGCGTATGTGTTTTTCTTTTGTTTGTGATTTGTTCGGTTCAGGCCAATGCTGACAAAGTGGTTCCCGAAACCAGGTCAGAAATTACTTTCTCGTTTGCGCCCATCGTTAAACGTGTCGCACCGGCCGTGGTAAATGTTTACGCCACGAGAATGGTTAATCAGCGCTCTGGTTCCCCCTTTTTTGATGATCCATTTTTTCGCCAGTTTTTTGGAAACCGGTCACAGGGACGTACATCCAAACGTGTGGAAAGCTCCCTGGGTTCTGGAGTAATAATAGATCCGTCAGGCATTATTATTACGAACCATCATGTTATCAAGGGAGCTGACAGAGTAAAAATTGCTCTTTCYGACAAACGYGAATTTGAGGCCGATATAATATTGAAAGACGAAAAAACAGATCTTGCTGTTTTGCGTGTGCGTGAACCTCCAAAAGAGGGTTTCGCATCATTGGAATTTTTTGATTCTGACAAACTGGAAGTTGGCGATCTTGTCCTTGCGATTGGAAATCCGTTCGGGGTAGGCCAAACAGTTACAAGTGGAATTATATCTGCTTTGGCCCGTAATCAGGTTGGGATCGGAGACTATCAGTTCTTTATTCAAACTGATGCTGCGATCAACCCTGGCAATTCGGGAGGCGCACTTGTTGACATCAAAGGACGGCTTGTGGGTGTTAACACAGCGATCTTTTCAAAATCCGGCGGATCCAATGGGATCGGGTTCGCTATTCCGTCAAACATGGTTCGAGCTGTTGCCGCTAGCAGTACAAAGGGTGGGTTGATACGGCGGCCCTGGGTTGGAGCTGCGGTTCAGGAAGTTACAACCGATATTGCCGAAAGCCTCGGATTGCTAAAACCGGTTGGTGTGCTGATTACGGCAGTGGTACCGGATAGTCCGGCTGCAAACGCTGGTTTGCGTACAGGTGACCTTGTCCTCGCCATTGACGATATTGATATCGGCACGCCTAACGGATTTGGCTATCGCCTTGCCACAAAAGGAACCGGTGGGAACGCTGTGTTCAGCGTGTTGCGTGATGGCAGGCAGCATAAACTCAAAGTGGCTATGATTATTGCGCCCGAATTACCATTGCGTGCAGAACGGCGACTTTCAAGTCGCTCACCGTTTAGTGGTACCACAATTGTCAACCTGTCTCCCGCGGTCGCAGAAGAATTGCGGCTGGATACCCAAACAAAAGGCGTCATTATTACACGGATATTGCAGCGTTCTCCGGCCGCTCGGCTCGGTTTTAAACCGGGGGATATAATTCAGGAGATCAATGGTAGATTAATTGGTTTGACGGATGATCTTGTGAGAGCCTCAAATAGTGGAGCAAGGCGCTGGCAGCTTGTAATTCGCCGTGGAAACCGGACAATTCGAACAGTACTGGGTCGCTGATTTGGCAGATTTATTTGCATCCGAAAATCCGGATGTCCATGTAAAACGCCCTCTTGCTGACCGTTTGAGGCCGGATTGCCTTGAAAATGTTGTGGGCCAGGCTCATCTGGTTGGAGAGAACGGTACGTTGACCCGGATGATCCGATCGGGGCAAGTTGGGTCGTTGGTTTTATGGGGCCCTCCTGGTACTGGAAAAACTACAGTTGCACGGTTACTCGCCGGCCAGACTGACCTTGTTTATGAACAGATCTCGGCAGTGTTCAGCGGAGTTGCCGATCTGAAAAAAGTGTTTGAAAAAGCACGCTTAAATCGTTCTCTTGGAAAAAATACACTACTTTTTGTCGATGAAATTCATAGATTTAATCGCGCTCAGCAAGATTCTTTTCTTCCTGTAATGGAGGATGGGACGGTTACACTGGTTGGAGCCACAACTGAAAATCCTTCTTTTGAATTGAATGCTGCATTGTTGTCTCGCGCGCAGGTTCTGAATTTCAAACCACTGGACCGGAACGACATTCTATTATTGTTGGAGAGAGCTGAGCAGGTACAGGGCTCATCACTTCCACTGGAGAATGAGGCGCGAGAAGTTCTGGTTCGTATGGCTGACGGTGATGGCAGAGCTGCATTAACGTTGGCAGAAGAGGTTTGGCGCTCAGCCAATGATAACGAGATATTTGATGCAAAAGTACTTCAAGATATTCTGCAA
>JAESRR010000262.1 GCA_016764535.1 Cohaesibacteraceae bacterium
AGTTCAGGTTCTTCTCCTGATAATCTTTCTCAGCATATTGGAACTCCAAATGTCCGAATTCGCTTTTCCTGTGTTTGATGGCCACAACGACACGCTTCTGAGACTTGCCATGCAGGCAGGTACACCACGAGAAATTTCGTTTTTTGAAGAAGCCAAAACCGGACACATTGATCTACCGCGCGCAAAACGCGCCGGATTCGCAGGCGGTTTCTTTGCCATGTTTTCCCCCAGTGTGGTGAACAGAAGTAACAAGGCTCATGATTATTCCGACCCTGCACATTTTGCGCAAATCGGGCCGGATCAAGCTTTGCCATTTACCCTGAATATGATGCGCCGCGCTTTTGATCTGGAAAAAAACAGCAATGGCGAGGTGATTATTGCCCGTAAGGCTTCTGATATTCGGACCGCAATTGGTCAAAAGAAACTTTCAATTCTGCTGCATATTGAAGGCGCAGAGTGTATCGATAAGGATCTCAATGCGTTGCACGTCCTGTTTGCCGCCGGCCTGCGTTCGATAGGGCCGGTATGGAGCCGGCAAACAATATTTGCGTCCGGAGTACCTATGGGATTCCCGATGTCACCTGATACCGGACCGGGCATGACAGATGTTGGTATAGAACTTGTGAAAACCTGTAATGCGCTTGGCGTGATGCTTGATATGTCCCACCTGAATGAAAAAGGGTTCTGGGACATGCACAAACATTCAGATAGTCCGCTGGTTGCAACACATTCCAATGTTCATGCAATCTGTCCAAGTGCCCGAAATTTAACTGATAAACAATTGGATGCGATTGCAGAGACATCTGGTGTTGTGGGAATAAATTTCCATGTGGGTTTTTTGCGTGAAGACGGAAAGCGGGACACAAATACCAGCCTGGATGTAATGCTTCGTCATGCTGACTATCTCCTGGAAAAGCTCGGAGAAGACGGCGTCGCGCTTGGGTCAGATTTTGATGGCTGCATGGTCCCGGATGCGATTGGTGACGTTACCGGTGTAATCCCGCTTCTGGAACATTTCAAACAAGCCGGATATGGCGATAGCCTAATTCGCAAAATAGCCTGCGATAACTGGGTGAACCTTCTTGAGCGCACACAGGCTGGTAAAATTGCTTCACAGTAGATATTTTGGGAGCGGCTCGCAGCGGCCGCTTCCATTCAATTGAGTATATTTCGGACAATACGAGAGAAAATGCGGGATCCGGTATCAATTAATTCGTCCGGAAAATCATAATCCGGATTATGTAGTTGCGGCTGGTCGGTTCCAGATCCAGGAAAGAACATCGCTGATTTTGCATGATCACCATAAACACCGAAATCTTCCGACCATGCCATTGGTTGATCAAGACCGGTGACAGCAATCCCCTCTCCCTGCAAAGCTTTTGAAATTATTTCTGTCGCTTCTGAATTGTTGTCTGAAGACGCGAATACATCATGATATTCAATGGTATAAGACAGCCGATATCGAACCGCTATGCATGAAACAAGTGCTTCGACCTCTTTAATCAGTGTTTCCATTCGTTTGTCGCTAACGGTACGAAGTGTRGCGCGAACCTCGCCGTGACCAGGAGAAACGCCAAATGCCGGTTCTCCTAACAGGGCATGCACGACAGTAATCAGGGCATAATTTGCATCTCGAGCGCCTTCAACAYCATGGCATACGCCCAGACCTTCCACTCGTTTTGAGAATTCGCAGATTGCAGAAAGAGGAGAGACGCCATTTTCCGGTTCAGACGCATGTGAAGTTTTWCCGTCAAAATTTACGCTAATGCCGCGGGACGCACAGTTTATYGGGCCTTCTTTTAGTGCGACATCACCGATACGCAGTCCGGGGTAATTATGGAGGGAAAAGGCATAATCCGGMTTGATTGCATCGAAKTCAGGGTCGTTCACAACAGCGCGCGCACCTGCACCGGTTTCTTCTGCRGGTTGGAATAATAAAATAACACGGCCATTGGTCAAAGGAGATACAGATAGAATTGCTGCAACGCCACAAAGGATAGCCATGTGACCATCATGGCCGCATAAATGCGCCTTGCCGGGTATCAAAGACGTCCACGGTAACGTATTTTTCTCTGTAATTGGCAAGCCATCCAGTTCGCATCGAAGGAGAACTGTTGGGCCTGATGCTTCACCGGAAAAAATCGCAGCGACACCATGACCACCCAGATTACGTATTATCTTCTCTGGATTGAATTGCTCAAGATAGGCGGCAATAGTTTTGGCAGTCTGCCGCTCCTCTCCGGATAATTCAGGTTTTCTGTGTAAGGAATGTCGGAGTTGCACCAGAGAAGCAAACTGTGATTTGGTCAACATCGCCGATCCATTATCAGTCGTCCGGTATTTCGGAATTGAAGTTGAAAAACCGGATCGTCAAAGGCGTAATCCAGCAAGAATATCATCGACAAGCTGGATTGATTTACCTGGGTAGGTGAACAGCGTTGATCGATCAGTTTACTATTCTCCGGGCAATTCTCTAACAGCGCCTTTTGCCGCATTACTAACCATCATTGCATAGGCACGTAATGCTATTGAAACCTTGCGCGGCCGTACTTCAATAGGTTTCCAGGCCTTTTCGCCTCGCGCTTCCATTGCTGCGCGTCGGGTGGCCAGTTCTTCATCGCTCAATTCTACATTGATTGTACGCTCGGGAATATTGATCGATATAATATCACCTTCCTCGACTAGTCCGATATTACCCCCCTCGGCAGCTTCGGGAGAAGCGTGACCAATTGAAAGCCCGGATGTACCACCCGAGAAACGGCCGTCTGTGAACAGCGCACAATCCTTGCCAAGTCCCATGGCTTTTAGATAACTGGTTGGATAAAGCATTTCCTGCATTCCCGGTCCACCACGAGGACCCTCATAGCGGACAATTACCACGTCACCAGCTTTGATGTCTTTTTTTAGAATACGGCTAACAGCAGTTTCCTGGCTTTCGCAAACGCGGGCCGGGCCGGAGAATATCCAGCGGTCTTCATCGACACCAGCGGTTTTTACAACACAGCCCTCGGTCGCTATATTGCCAAACAAAATTGCCAGGCCGCCCTCTTTGGTAAATGCGTTCTCAACATCACGTATGATACCGTTTTTACGATCCGTATCGAGTTCCTTGTAACGGCTTTTCTGGCTGAATGCGACGACCGTGCGAACACCACCCGGAGCTGCTCTGAATAACGTTCGAATATCTTCGGAATTTGTCCGTGCAATATCCCATTGATCAATGGCATCGCCAATTGTGGGTGTGTGAACTGTTTTTGCATCGCGATGAATTAGCCCACCGGTATCAAGAGCCCCAAGAATGCCCATAATGCCGCCTGCGCGATGAACGTCTTCGACATGAACATTTGCGATCGCCGGTGAAACTTTACAAACGCAGGGGACAATGCGGGACAGGCGATCCATATCTGCCATTGTGAAATCGACTTCTGCTTCCTGAGCAATAGCGAGCAAATGTAGAATGGTGTTTGTGGAACCGCCCATTGCTATGTCGAGCGTCATGGCATTTTCGAAAGCCTTGAATGTAGCAATTCCCCGGGGCGTCACACTTTGATCGTCCTGTTCGTAACATTGTTTTGTGATGCGGACGATTTCACGACCGGCACGGAGAAACAGTTCCTTACGGTCGGCATGAGTGGCAAGAATGGTACCATTTCCGGGCAATGCAAGGCCAATAGCTTCGGCAAGGCAGTTCATTGAATTTGCAGTAAACATGCCGGAACACGAACCACATGTCGGACAGGCATTTTGCTCGATGGCTTCAATTTCTTCG
The DNA here is from genome assembly GCA_016764535.1 of Cohaesibacteraceae bacterium. Taxonomy (GTDB): domain Bacteria; phylum Pseudomonadota; class Alphaproteobacteria; order Rhizobiales; family Cohaesibacteraceae; genus JAESRR01. Next base: position 3,770 of record JAESRR010000262.1, read on the forward strand.
TCGGTCCGATTGGGGTTGGCTGCTTCCACCATGGCATCGATCAAATCAATCGCGACTTCTTCGCCATCAATATTAACTTTGCCTGCTTCCATTGGCCCGCCGGAAACAAAGATAGTCGGAATGTTGAGGCGCATGGATGCCATCATCATGCCAGGCGTGATTTTATCGCAGTTTGAGATACAAACCATTGCATCTGCGCAATGCGCATTGCACATATATTCAATAGCATCTGCAATGATTTCCCGGGATGGAAGAGAATAAAGCATCCCGTCATGGCCCATGGCAATTCCGTCATCAACGGCAATGGTATTGAATTCCTTGGCAACACCACCTGCTTTCTCGATTTCACGAGCCACCATTTGACCGAGGTCTTTCAGGTGTACATGTCCTGGAACAAACTGCGTAAAAGAGTTGGCAATAGCGATAATTGGTTTACCGAAATCTTCGTCTTTCATACCGGTGGCGCGCCACAAACCCCGCGCTCCTGCCATATTTCGACCATGTGTAGACGTGCGCGAGCGGTAATGTGCCATGATGTCCTCGATATTCCGGGTGGGTCGAGCCGGTGCTGACCAAATTGAAGTATTTGAATACGGATTTTTACGGAGAATCACAAGAGAACTTGTGGAATTAATGCATCAAATATCAATCCGGGCCAGCATTGGAGTGGATGGATTGATAGTTCAACAAATGTAATTTTGTTGGAATTTGCAACAAAATGGAAACCTGTCGCTTTTCAATTGGATTAATCCCCCTACAGTTGTGTGAATCTGAATGGCAGGTGTGATGTATGAGTGTATTTATTGTGGTGGTACTGCTGATTGGTTTCAGCCTTGTTGCTAACAGGATTTTCAGAGAACTCAGGGGTTTATCTGGAAATTTAAAGTTTCAGGAAAAGAAAGCTAAAAAAAACGAAAATGATTTTCTCGCGCTGTCTTTCCGTGTTTGAGAACTGGAAAGTCACCTTCGCCACCAACCACCAGCACGACGCCGGCAAAAGTGCCGGAATCCGGATCAGTCAACAAAGTCGGGATTGTTCGGAAGGACATTCAGACAGCTAAAAAACAAACTCCCAAATCAGGATCACTGGAGGAAAGCTTCGGTACCAAATGGACTGTCTGGATTGGTGGAATTGCTTTTGCTCTGGGCGGTATTTTTATGGTTCGTCATTCAATCGAGTCGGGATACTTTGGACCTGGAGTGCGAATAATACTTGCGGTGTTGTTTGGGTTGGTGCTCCTGGCTATTGGAGAATGGACGAGGCGAAAGAGCTGGTTAACCGAACGTCTGCCCATGAACAATATTTCGATTCCTGCGATGACGACGGCCGCAGGAATAGTCGTTCTATACGCTTCTGCCTATGGGGCATACGCCCTTTATGGGTTTATTGATGGCGGTGTCGCTTTTGCCCTCATGGCGTTTGTCTCAGCGCTGGGAATGCTTGCGGCTATTCATCACGGAAAGAGTTTGGCGGCTATAGGATTTGTAGGCGCATATGTTACGCCACTTTTGGCGTCATCCAGTGACCCATCCATTGTTGCCGTTATCGCTTACCTGATTTTTGTCACGGCATCGGTGTGCGCATTTGCGCGGATTTCAAACTGGGTCTGGTTGGTCGTGTGTTCGGCTGTTGCAGCGCCAATATGGGCCCTGTTGATAATATGGCAAGCGAGTGTATTGGAACACAAGCTTGAGATAGCGGCATATATAGGATGTCTAGCCATAATTTTTGTTGTGACATATTTCTGGCGTGCAGGTGATTTCGGGAAAAAAGAAMAGTTTGCGAAAATGGAGTTTGTGTCTGCTGGAACACTAGCCACTTTGGGAGCACTTGCTCTTTTATTGGAATATRGTGCAGGCACGACGGCGGGAATTTTGGGTCTGTTGGCTGTTCTGTTCGGCATGTTCATAATGTTGGCTTCATTGTACTCTTCAGCAATCTTTATGATTGTTATCGCAGCCGGGTTGTTTCTGTTTCATATTTCGATTGCATTGTTTTTAAGCCTGGAGGTTATCGGATCTGTTCAGGAAGTTTCCGGGCGGGACGGCTATGTATTCCTGCATTGGCAAATTGCAATTGCTTCAGCAGTCCTGATTATCTCTTCGACTATATGGTTGCTACGAAATATGACCCGTRATGTCATAGTCGCGGAAATTTGGTCCCTCACGGGGACAATTGCGCCGATAATAGCTCTGATTTTGGTCTGGAGCAGACTGGAAAATTGGTACTCCGCACAATTTTATGCCTGGTGGGGCCTCGTTCTTGGACTGGTGTTCTCGGTTATAACGCTCCGTTTGCTTATGGTCTGGCCCGCTCGTAGGAACTCTCTGGAGTTTGCGGCCTGGCCTGTTGCCGTCGTTGCAGTGACGTGTTTTTCTCTGGCCATAGTCCTCGATGGTCCCTGGTTGACCATAGCTTTGGCTTTAACTGCCATGGGGACTGTTGCTGTGGCTTGTCAGCTGGGCGTTTATCAACTCGTCCCTGTTTCTTCCATGCTCGCTATCTTGTTGGTTCTTCGATCCATCATCATGCCTGAAATACTTAATGGAGGCGTTGGTGAAACACCTGTTTTCAATTGGTTACTATGGACCTACGGCATTCCAGCAACATGTTTTTTTGTAAGCGCCAGATTATTGGAATCACTGACCAATACGCACAAACACCGTCAATGCCTGGATGCAGTATCAATGATTTTTGCCGTGGGTTTGGTAATAACCCAGGTCCGGCACATGTTTCATGGAGATGTATTTTTCATTTTCGCATCACTTGATTTACCAGAAGCAGCTTGCCTGTTGATTGCTGGCACGGTGATGGCAATTGGATATGGAAGGTCTGCACAAAAATTGAAAAATCAAATTATGCAGACTGGAAGCGATTTTCTTGCAATGATCTTCTTTTCTGTGATTCTGGTCTTGCTGGTATTGGTGCTAAATCCTCTGGTGACAAAAGAACCTGTGGGCGATGGACTATTATTCAACCATTTGACACTTGCATATCTGTTGACAGGATTATGCGGTTTTGTGTTCGCTTGGGATGCACGGCAAAGAAAACGGCCTGCTTATGTTGTCACAATAGCAGGCATTGCTGCAAGTGTATTACTGTTTTTCTGGGCGCATCTGGCAATTAGACATATATTTCATGGCGATTCCCAATTTGCACGTGCGTGGCCTGAGTTGCCTGAAATTGCACTACAATTAATATTCGGAATAATTATTTCGATTTGTCGTGGTCGATTATTACCAGGTTCGGAAAGTCAGGTTCTGCGAAACGGGCGGGATTTTGTATCACTACTTTACATCCTTGTTTTACCGTTCCTGATCATTCTCCCGTTCAATCCGATGGTTAGCGGAGAGCCTGTCGGAGATGGTATGATATATAACAATCTATCTTTGTCATATTTCTTGACCGGTTTGACATGTTTTGTATTTGCCTGGAACGCTAAACAGCAATTTCGACGATCTGAATTAATTACGATTGCCGGATTTACTGGAGGCGTATTGGTGTTGTTTTGGGGGCATCTGGTTGTCAGACATCTATTTCATGGAGATATCCTTTTTTCATATGCCCGTTTCAATTTACCTGAAGTCGCCGTGCACCAGATTGTTGGTGTTCTTCTCTCATTGGTATTGGGAATACTGGCAGATCGATACGGTAACAGTCTGATGCGTTCAGGTAGTATTGTTCTTGCCTTGTTTTTTGTGACTTTCCTCCCCGTGTTGCTAATCTGGCCAATGAACCCTGTGTTCACTGGTGAAACCGTAGGCAATACTTTCATTTTCAACAATTTGTCGGTTGGATATCTTTTACCAGGCCTTGGTTGCTTTTTGTTGGCATGGGTTGCGCAGCGGACAAACTGGAACCGCAATTTGGTCCTGATCGCCTATGGTGCCTGTGGTACTCTAATATTTGTATGGGCAAATCTCGTTGTGAGACAGTTTTATCACGGATCGAATTTGTTGGCTGGAAACACTACCGAAATCGAACTTTACACATATTCGGCGGTTTGGTTGATCTCGGGTGTTTTGCTCCTGCCCGTTAGTAATATGCTCGGCAATCAACACATCAGGTTCGTATCCAGCATATTGGTGGGACTGGCAGTATTGAAAATATTCCTCTTTGATGCGTCTCATTTGGAAGGCATATTACGCGCATTGTCCTTCATAGGTTTGGGTGTGGTGTTGATGGGGCTGGGAGCATTTTACAAAAAAGTTCTCTTTTTGAACAACAAAAGCCGGGCTATATCTGCGGAAAGCATTTGATAAATTGTCAAATCGGTTCATTGCAGCTTGAATTTCACAATGTAACAAGTCTTTGTCACAATTGAAAAGCATAGGCTTGTTCAGGATTAATTGCGTCGAGGTTCATTATGCGTATTGCGATGATTGGTACAGGATATGTTGGTCTGGTATCCGGGGCCTGTTTTTCTGATTTTGGCCATGATGTGGTCTGTGTTGACAAAGACGCGGGAAAAATTGCGCGCTTGAACAATGGTGAGATACCAATCTTCGAGCCGGGCCTGGATGATCTCGTAGCACGTAATACGCGCGAGAAACGGTTGACCTTCACGACAAGCCTGCCTGATGCGATGAAAGGTGCTGATGCCGTTTTTATTGCAGTGGGAACACCCACTCGTCGAGGCGAGGGACATGCAGATCTGAGTTATGTTTATGCAGCAGTCGAAGAACTCGCCGCAGAAATTTCCGGGTATACAGTTATTGTCAATAAATCAACGGTACCCGTTGGAACCGGAGATGAAGTTGAGGCAATAATCCGGCGAGTGCGCCCCGACGTTGATTTTTCTGTCGTGTCCAATCCGGAATTCCTGCGCGAAGGTGCTGCCATTGATGATTTCAAAAGGCCGGATCGCATTGTAATCGGAACTGATGACGAGCGCGCCATGGAAGTGATGCGAGAAGTTTACCGTCCTCTTTATCTCAATAAAACGCCGATGGTGTTTACCTCCCGTCGTTCTTCAGAACTTATCAAATACGCCGCAAACGCATTCCTGGCGGTAAAAATCTCGTTTATCAATGAAATGGCGGATTTGTGTGAAGCCGTTGATGCAAATGTACAGGATGTTGCCTGGGGCATTGGTCTTGATAAACGTATCGGCTCAAAGTTTCTACATGCAGGGCCCGGTTATGGCGGTTCGTGCTTTCCCAAAGACACACTGGCTTTGGTCAAAACGGCTGAGCAATACAATTCGCCCGTTGCTATCGTTGAATCTATTGTAGCTTTTAATGCCAAACGAAAACACGCAATGTCTGGCAGGATCATTGCCGCATGTGGCGGTGTGTCTGGAAAAACCATCGCCATTCTCGGTTTGACTTTCAAGCCGGACACAGATGATATGCGGGACTCTCCAAGTCTGGACATAATTCCCGCACTACAGGATGCTGGCGCAAATATTGTCGCCTATGATCCTCAGGGTGAAGAAGAGGCTAAAAAACTTCTGAACAATGTGACCTATTTCCAGGATACGTATTCATGCATCGAAGGCGCCGATGCTGCTGTAATTGTGACCGAGTGGAACCAGTTTCGCGCACTGGATCTGAAACGCGTTTGCGAATTGCTTGCTACGCCGAATCTTATTGATTTGCGAAACATATATTCGCCGCAGATTGCACAGGATGCCGGACTAAAATATACCGGTATCGGCATCAAAAATTGAATGAGATGAATAATCTGGCCGGATCGTTCTGATCGCGGTTTTCGTATAAAGGGCATCATATGCAAAACCAGGCAATCAATCTTGATTGGCGGGACTGGCTGGGGTTGTCAATTGCAATTTTGGGCTGGTCTCTTAATTTCTTCGCCGTTCGTTATACAGTTTTGGAAATACCGGTCTGGACCGCTTTGACATTGCGTTTTGTTTTAGTGAGTTTGTTGCTCGCTCCGTTTCTGCATTGGCCCACAGGGCGCGGGAAGTGGATTATTTTGGCAACATTRTTRTTGGTTCCATGTCATTTCGGATTGCTGTTTGTTGCCTTGCGTCTCACTGAGAATGTTGGCACGGTTGCCATTTTTCTTCAAATTGCCCCGGCTTTTGCCGTTGTACTTGCCTGGATATTCCTTGGGGAAGTGCCAGGGGCGCGAAGATTGCTGGGTCTGGCAATTGCCATTTTCGGCACGGTTTTGTTTATATTTGATCCGGCATTGTTTGAAAGTCGCACAGCTTTGTTGGTGGCTTCGGTATCGGCTCTGGCCGTTGCTGCTTATTCGGTGTTGTTGAGAAGTGCCGGTGATATTTCTCCCTTCAATATCGTTGGCTGGACATCTGTTATTGGTGCACCAATTATTGCCTGTATAGCATTTTTTGTTGAAGGTATTCACGTTGATGCTGTTTTGAACGCTTCGACTTTTACCTGGGCCACAGTGTTTTATACCGTTATTGTATCAAGTATCATCTCGCATGGAACATGGGCATGGATTGTGAAGCGGCATTCCATCGCCAAAGTGATGCCATTTACTCTATTAATTCCATTCGGTGCCGCTTTTTTTGGTTATGTTTTACTGGGCGAAACCATTTCTCCCGGTTCAACCATGGCATCTCTGATAGTTCTTGCAGGCATTGGCCTGGTTTTGAAAGCCAAACCTGCGCTCGGTCGTCGCGAGGGAGCATAGGGGAAAGTCCGACTTTCAATTTTAAAATTTTTTGAAACTAAGGATTCAAAGTTGTGTGGGCTTCCCGGATGCATGATCGTATGTCGGAGAAATTTGAAAAGTTGCTATCTTTGTTTTGTAACGGGCCACTAATCCAGAAAGTGTAGTCGATCCCTCAGTTGCTGGAGAGTTTACCATTTCCGTTATTCGAATACTCTGGCAAGCTGTTTACTGGCGTAACTGATCGGGTGCAAAATGAATTCGGAAGATCGATACGAAACAGGAATGAAAGTGCGTCGCAAGGTGTTGGGAGACGCGCATGTGGATCGCGCGACCAAAGCGGCGACAGATTTTGATAAAGACTTTCAGCAATTTATCACTGAAGGTGCCTGGGGCAGTATCTGGTCCCGAAGTGGATTGACGCATCGGGAACGCTCGATGTTGACAATCACGTTGCTTGCAGCTTTGGGGCACGATCAGGAATTGGCAATGCATATTCGTGCAACAGCAAATACCGGAGCCTCAAAAGAAGATGTAACTGAAGTTCTGATGCAGGTTGCTGTGTATGCCGGAGTACCGGCTGCAAACCACGCTATGGTGATCGCTAAAAAGACTTTTCTGGAAATGGAAGCTGATGACTGAGGACCTCGATTACAAGCGTGACTGGACAGTTCACCCCCCCTTGATACATCCGCCTTACAAGTCAACTCTATCAAGAGGTCCAACGAAACCTCTGATGCCGGTTCGTCAATCCCTTCTCGAAAATTCCGCACCTGCCTATGGCAATGAGGTATTGGGGAAACTGGATGCAGATTTGACCTTGAATGGCAGAATGAACGGGGAGCCTCTGGGAGAGCGGATAATAGTCAAAGGTCGAGTGCGGGATGAAGAAAACCGTCCTGTGCGCAATACTTTGCTTGAAATTTGGCAGGCGAATTCTGCCGGAAGATATATTCATCTTATAGATCAGCACCAGGCTCCCCTAGATCCCAATTTCTTTGGTGGTGGCAGAACCATCACTGATGATGATGGGTATTATGAATTTCTCACCATCAGGCCTGGGGCTTATCCCTGGGGGAATCATCCGAATGCGTGGCGCCCCCCACATATTCACTTTTCACTGTTTGGTCTGAGTTTTACGCAACGACTGATTACGCAGATGTATTTTCCGGGCGATCCGCTGTTGGATCTTGATCCAATATTCCAGGGTACTCCCATGGCGGCAAGAGATCTTCTGATTTCTGAATTTTCGATCAAGGATACAAAACCGGATTACGCACTGGCATATATATTCAATATTACGCTGCGTGGCCGCAATGCCACTCCCTGGGAAAACCAGTCATGAAACAACAGTCAAATTTACGAAAACAAACGCCATCTCAAACTGTTGGGCCATTTTTTGCCTATGGACTAACGCCACGCCAATATAGCTACCCTTTTAAGCCGGTAATGGAAAACAATCTTGTGACTTCCGGGGTGTCTGGAGAGCACATCACTATTCGAGGTCGCATATTTGATGGTGAAGATATTCCTATCGCCGATGCACTGATTGAAATTTGGCAAGCTGACAGTTTTGGTGCCCTGGATCATGCTAGCAAAGGTCAAGGCAATTCAGCTAAAGACACTATTGGTTTTAAAGGCTTTGGACGTTGTGGCACAGGAAGCAAAGAGCCTGGTACTTTTACATTTCAAACGATTAAACCAGGAATTATTGCCGGTTCCAGCGCCCCGTGGATTTCTGTAACCGTTTTCATGCGTGGGTTATTAAGTCATGTTTTCACCCGCATATATTTTTCGGACGAAGCGAAGAAAAATCAAAAGGACGATCTGTTGTCCTCTGTTCCTGCTGATCGTAGAAATACCATGATTGCCGAGCGCACCGTCGAAAACAATTGTGTCTATTATGATTTTACAATCTACATGCAAGGTGACAGGGAAACGGTATTTCTTGACGTCTAAGGTACGATCGAGTGTCAGGCTGAACTTCATTTCGACTAAATGTACCGGGTGGTGAATTCAATTTGCCTTTTCTATTTCTGCCAATTTTCTCAACCAGCCAGCAAATATATTGAGTTTGGTATGAGATTGGGAATGGGCCGGTCTAACCAACCAGTACGCCGGTTTTCTTTCTTCTTTAATGTCGAGGATTAAAGGCGCAACCAGTTTCCCGCTATCGAGCAAATCCCTCACGTTTGTTCGGTTTACAAGAGCTATTCCAAGGCCGTTACATGCAGCCTCAACGGCCTGAATTGAGTGTAGAAAGTGCAAATTTATGCATTGAGATGAAGACGTAATGCCTTGTTTCTGGAACAGAATATTCCAGTTTGTTAGGCGCTTTTCCGTGTAAATTAAAGGGTATTGCAGAACGTCCTTCAAACCACTTAATTGTTTACCTTTCCCTAAAATTCCCGGGTGGCAAACGGCACACATTTCTTCGTCAAACAGATGTTCGATATGTACGTCCGGCCAATCACCGTATCCATACCAGATCCCCGCATCTATCGCTTCAGAAGAAAAATCGACTACTCGCAGGGAGTCGATCAATCTGAGTTCAATTTCAGGAGCAATATTCTGGAATTTTGAAAGGCGAGGGATTAGCCAGGTCGTGAGCAAAGTAGGCGGAATACAAAGTGTGAGAATTTCAGCGATCGCGTGTGCCTGGATGTTGGTCGTGGCTTCGCGGATTGCGTCAAATGCTCCACGTAGCCGGGCATGATAAGTTGCACCCGCATCAGTCAGGGAAAGTCCTCTGTTTTGGCGATGAAACAACACTGTACCCAGGCTATCTTCCAGCTTGGCGATATGATGAGAGATCGCGGAAGGTGTTACCGACAATTCTTCGGCTGCTTTTCGGAAACTGAGATGCCTGGCTGCAGCATCAAATGTGCGCAGCGCTGGAAGTGGCGGAAGGTTTTCCTGGAACATAGGTGAGTACAATTCATCTGATTGCTGAATTATTAGCGTTTGTCATTGGATTGACGGTAAATCATATTGAAATTTCTACCAGGTTTCAAGCTGACAAAATTGAAGCATGAAATGAAATCAAGGAAGAATTGCATGTCGGATACTGATGATCTTTGCGGTGAAATTAGAAAATCAGTTTTGGCGTTATGTTCAGGTTTTCCTTCCAGATATTGGCAAAAGACCGATTCTGAGAATTCCTATCCGACTGAATTTGTTGAGGCATTGTCAGAGGCTGGATACCTTGCCACTCTGATTCCGGAACAATATGGAGGTGCTGGCCTTGGATTGCGTGAAGCATGCGTCGTGCTGGAAACCATGTCGAGATCGGGCGCTCATGCCGGGGCCTGCCATGCGCAAATGTATACCATGGGTACACTTCTGCGTCATGGTTCTGAAGATTTGAAACAGCTCTATTTGCCGGAAATAGCCAGCGGGAAATTGCGACTTCAGTCTTTTGCGGTAACTGAACCAGATGCTGGAACCGATACAAGCCGCATCACCACATTTGCTAGCGATTGTGGAGATCATTATAAAATATCCGGCCAAAAAACCTGGATATCACGGGTCGAACATTCCGATTTAATGATCCTCCTTGCACGAACAGCGCCGCGTGATGCAGGTGCGAAACCAGTTGATGGTATGACAGTGTTTCTGGTTGATATTCGACAGGCAATCGGGAATGGCCTGACCGTACAGGCGATTTCCACAATGATAAACCACCACACAACCCAGTTATTTTTCGATGAATTGCGTGTCCCAAAAGATCATGTCATTGGTAAAGTGGGTCAAGGGTTTCGTTGTATCCTTGATGGAATGAATGCAGAACGAATATTGATTGCATCGGAATGTATTGGTGATGGCCGATTTTTTGTTGATCGAGCTGTTGGGTATGCGCGAGACCGCAAAGTGTTTGGCCGCGCTATTGGCATGAATCAGGGTGTACAATTCCCCATTGCCCGATCTTATGCTGAAATTGAAGCAGCCAGTTTGATGGTAGATAAAGCTGCAAAGTTATTTGATCAGGGGCAGTCCTGTGGAGCCGAAGCAAATATTGCTAAACTATTAGCGTCTGAAGCAAGCTGGAAAGCTGCCGATATGTGTTTGCAGACCCATGGTGGGGCGGGCTTTGCAAAAGAACTTGATATCGAACGAAAATTCCGTGAGACCCGGTTGTATCAAGTGGCACCAATTTCAACAAATTTAATACTATCCTACGTGGCCGAGCGCGTGCTTGATCTCCCAAAGAGCTATTAGGTTCATTATGGCATCACTTGATGGTATTCTCGTCGTTTCTATTGAGCAGGCAGTAGCCGCTCCGCTGTGTACTGCGCGTCTGGTTGAAGCAGGCGCAAGGGTTATTAAAATTGAACGTGCAGGAGGAGATTTTGCACGCAAATATGACTCGGCCGCTTTCGGTGAGTCTTCGTATTTTGCCTGGATCAATGGCGGAAAGGAATCAATCGTTCTGGATTTCAAGAACGATGTAGATGCTGCCATGCTCCATCGCATGATAGCAAAGGCGGATGTATTTATCCAGAACCTGGCTCCCGGGGCAATGGACCGGTCCGGCTTTGGCTCTGAAGATTTGAGAAAAAAACATCCATCTCTGATCACTTGCGACATATCCGGGTACGGCCTTGAAGGTCCWGCCAGCAAGCTGAAGGCATATGATCTTTTGGTRCAGGCGGAATCGGGACTYGTAAGTATATCCGGMGCACCAGGAGAACCAGGGCGGATCGGCGTTTCAATTTGCGATATCGGTGCCGGTATGACGGCACACGCCGGAGTACTGGATGCGTTGCTGGATCGATACAGGACGGGTGTCGGAAAAGGGATCTCTGTCTCACTTTTTGATGTCGCTGCAGACTGGATGAATGTTCCCTGGATACATCATACACATGGAGAAGGCGCACCTGCTCGGGTGGGACTAAAACATCCTTCCATCGCTCCCTATGGGTCTCTCCCCACGAAGGATGATTTGCCGGTATTAATTTCGATACAGAATGAACGGGAATGGAAAAGATTGTGTTTGGTTGTCCTCAAAGCTTTGGACATATTTGAGGATCCGGATTTTTCCAGCAACAATTCGAGAGTTGCAAATCGGGATTGCCTGGAAATTCGATTGGCCGAAATTACCAGTCAGTTAAACCGTAGTGAACTGATAATCAGATTGCAGGAAGCCGACATTGCATTTGGGTGTTTAAACACGGTTGCCGAATTTGCAAACCACGATGCATTGAGACATCGAAGTGTGAAAACTGCGGATGGTCGGAACATCAAACTGATTGCACACCCTGTCATTAAAAGCGATGCAAAAGATTATGAGCTGACTTTGCCTTCGGTTGATCAGCACGGCGCTCAAATTCGTCTGGAGTTCAAAGCGTGAAAATTCATCAGATTGATGTAAGTTGTGATCCGGATTTTCTTCGTTCATGGATTGGCCGATCAGAGATAGCGACAGACATGATTTCCGCCCGGCAGGCGAAGTTGATGGCGGCGACAGTAGATTTTGAAGATGATCAATTTGAGATCGGCTCCGAACTCCCCCCGTTATGGACATGGATCTATTTTCTAAAAGCAGAGCGGGCGAGCAATCTGGGGAGGGACGGACATCCACACAGAGGCGGTTTTTTGCCACCCGTTGGCCTGCCGCTTCGCATGTGGGCTGGAGGACGGTTTGTCTTTCATAATCCGGTTTTGATAGGAATGCAGGTTGAGAAACGTTCAACTATTCGAGATGTTGTTTGTAAACAGGGGAAGTCAGGTGCCCTGATATTTGTGACTGTACAACATGACCTGTTTTGTGACGGCCTGCATCTCCTGGAAGAGCAGCAGGATATTGTGTATCGCGAAGCGCCCAAGGCCGGAAATGCAAATGCAAACGGTCAAACAGCACCGGAAGGCAAACCGGATTGGCAAGAAAAACTCGAAACAGATTCAACCCTTCTGTTCAGATATTCTGCTCTGACATTTAACGGGCATCGCATTCATTATGATGCGAATTATGCAAGGGAAGTAGAAGGATATGAAGGTCTGGTTGTTCATGGGCCTCTTATTGCAACTCTACTGGCGAACAATGCAACGAAGCATCGTTCAGGTGGTACATTAGTCAAATACGAATATCGCGGCATTGCACCAATGTTTGTACCCGGTACGATAATATTTTCCGGCAAAGGTGGAGAAATCATGGCAATGAATCAAGAACATGAACCAGTCATGAAGGGTTTCATTGCTTTTACCTGACTCAATATATCAGTTAAAGTTAACTTCAAACATTAAGCGTAAGTTATTGAATAAAAACAGTATATGCAATTATGTGAATCACCTTTTCAGATGGCGTTCATGTAGCGTTTGTTCGCATCAAAACTTCATACTGAAGCTCAAATTCGGGTTGTCATTTAATATATAATCAGGGCCAAAATGTCCCATCTGTTCGGATAAAAGGGCCTTCACTTACAGACACACTCCAGCCATTGTGCGTTCGATCGATAGTACGACTGGAGAATTTATGCGTGTACAAGTGGCCATTGTTGGAGGCGGACCTGCAGGAGCCCTGCTTTCTCGATTATTACATCGGGCAGGTATTGACCATGTTGTGCTGGAATTGCGAACCAAAGAATATGTACTTGGCCGTATTCGTGCCGGTGTTTTGGAAAAAGGTACTGTAGATCTTCTGCGCAAGGCTGGCGTGTCCGCACGCATGGATACTGATGGTCTGATGCATACCGGTTTCCGAATGACATTTAATGATCAGTCTCTTCGGATCGCCCTTGATGATCTCACCGGTGGCGATGGCGTCATGGTATATGGCCAGACACATGTTCAACGGGATCTTTATGATGCTGATGCTGCGGATGGAAATCACAT
>JAESRR010000263.1 GCA_016764535.1 Cohaesibacteraceae bacterium
GCTTCAATGGTCGCATTCAATGCCAGCAGGTTGGTTTGATCTGCAATCTCGCGAATGAGACTGACAACATCACCAATGCGTTCTGCCATTGTATCCAGTGTATTGATTTTGGCGTTTGATTCTTCCGCTGCATCATTGGCAAAACCTACAGCTTCGCGGGTCTGATCAATCTGGCGGGAGATCTCCGAAATTGAAGCTGATAATTCTTCAGCAGCAGCAGCCACTGTTTGTACGCTTCCCGATGCCTGAGACGATGAATTTGCAGCTTCTTCAGCCTGGCCGGATGAAGTACCAGCCAGCTCGGTCAACAAGCCTGCAGTCTCTTCCAGCTGTACAGTATCTGCCTGCACACTTTGCAAAGCAGTTTGAACACCATTTTCAAACCGGTTAATCAGCTCGTCAACTTTCGCCTGACGTTGTTCTCGCGCGACATTCGCTTCGGCCTGTTGCTGTTCAAGACGCGTTCTCTCGATTGCATTGTCTTTAAACACAGCGACTGCTTTGGCCATCGCGCCAATTTCGTCGCTACGCGCCTCATTCAGCGAAGCGATATCTGTGTCCCCTGCAGCCAGTTTCTTCATTGCCACGGTCAACTGGTTCACGGGCCGGGCAATGAGTTTACTCAACGCCAGACCCAGAACAAGTGCCGCCAATGCAGCAGCAATCATCACGCCATATATCGTTGTCTGCGTATTGTTGGAAATCTGTTGTGCAGTGATGGATTTGGCGCCTGCCAGCGAAGACACAGAAAGTACAGCTTCAGTCGCAGCTTCCTCACCAAGATCTACAGAAATCCTGTAATCACCGAGATGTTTGACAAGCGACTGCAATTCACTTGAAAAAGCATCGATGTGTTTTGAGGGATCAGGCAATTTGTTTGCCACCATCTGTTTGGCAAGATTACGCAGATACCCAAGACGTGAATTGATGGCGGCCAGCTTGTCAATTTCCGGCTGATGCCTGTAGCGCAAAGTCTCTGTTTGCAATTGTTCCGAGTGCGATGCGAATTTTGCGCTCATGGTGGCATGTGCAGCAGATTTTTTCTGCATTTCGATAGCTTCACGTGTCTGGGCGACATTCCCAAGTTTGCTGTCCTTGACAATGACAGACAAAAATTCGGCATGCGTGGAAACCGTTCTAATCTGTTCAGCGAGAGCAGAAATCGCACCCCAGCGTTTTGGAGAATTTCCAGCTTCTGTTTCAATGGTTTTTACCGAGACCGCGACTTCGGCAAGCGCCTCGGCAAGTCCCTCGATTTCCATTTCCAGTTCGTCATCAAGCTTGGTTTCATTGAGTTTATCCAATGCAACCTTGATCGCCTCGACATAGCTTGCAACCAACGTCAGCTCATTCGCATCACTCAAACTTGGGCTACGACCCATCGCCAAACGTATATTCAGAACGTGTATCTGAATCGCGGTCGCCTGATCCTGTTGGATATCAAAATTATAGACGGCATTACGTGCGGCAAGCACCTTGCGATTAGCCGCCTTGGCACCGCCATCAGCAGAAAATTTGACCTTCGCCGAAGTATTTCTCAATTTGACGATAGCCCCGCCAAGGGTAGTGAGGTCTGATTGCACAAGCGTTATCTGTGAAACGAGTTTTGTGACAGCGTTTTGTAAATCTGCGACTGATGTTTTGGCAACATTGGCGCGTTGATCACTCCCAAGAGCATTCAGGCTTGAGGAAACTGCTTCCAGATTTTCCATTGCAGCTGTCGCGAATTTCTGGTCTTCCGATTGCAGGAAGCTTGAGATGTTCTGATTAGCCTTGTTCATATCAACCAGAACATTTGTCGAATGTTGAAACAATCCGATTGTATTTCCCAGTTGACTGGTTCCGACAGCTCCAAAGGCACCAAGCATGACCGCGATGAGGGCGATAACACCGACCCCTCCGGCGATTTTCACACTGATTGACAGATTTTCAAAAAATTTCATAAGCCCTCACTCGCCACATCACAGTCAGCATTTGAACGAAATTCTAGAACGAAGGGTTTAATGGATAGTTATAATTGTACAAATGGCCTAAATTCTAATTTAACTATCAGTGATATTTCGATTAGTTATTGATATATTTGAATAAAAATCACACAGATTTTCATCCAAAACCCTGAAAAGAACCGGAACTACCTGACCTGGACAGACTGAAAACAGGCAAAATGAAAAAAAACGGCCCTAAATCCGGCCGGCAAGAACTTGGTTACCGTGCGTTCACAGCTTCATTGTTGCAAGTCTGACACTAAACCCGATGAAGACCAGCCCGGTTAATCCCTTTAACCAGCGCTGGAATGCCCCGCCCCGGGCAACTTTGGAAATCCGTGCAAACAGCATCACCATCGCAGCAAACCAAAACAAATTCACCACCGCATGAGCGGCGACGAGAACAAATGCAAACAGAACCGCATCTTCATCGGTCGGCATGAATTGTGGGAACGCAGCCAGATAAAACATCGAGACTTTGGGGTTAAGCCCGTTAGTCAAAAATCCCTCGATAAATGCGGCCGGTAAATTGGATGATTTTCCGGTGACGGGCAGATCAGCCTGCGGGGAAATTGATTTCCGTGCAGACAACAATGCCTTGAACCCGATGTAAAACAGATAGGCCGCCCCCACCATTTTGACGACAAGGAACAATTCAGCAGATTGCACAAGCAACAGGGAGATCCCGAATACTGCAAGTGCTCCGTGCAGAAAGAACGCAGCAACAAATCCGGCTATATTGGCAAACCCGGCACTGCGCCCGGATAGCGGAACAGTTTTTGCGATAAGGACGCCATTGGGACCAGGTGACATAACGAGAAGTGATGCGACCAGCACAAAACCAGCAAGATTATTCAGATCCATGATAACTCCAATGGCGGGATTCCAGAGCAAACAGAAGGAAAATACGTTGCGGAATTAGGAAGAATATCCACATCCTGGTTCCTATACTATGAAACAGGAATTTAACAATCACTTTCTGAATCAACTTCAATTTATCAAGTCCCTTAAGGTTCGAATTTTCCTCGACTTGTACTTTACGCGCATTCGTGGAATTCTTTCTGAAAACAGCAAGAGCATTGGGGAGTACAATGGTTGCTGCAGGCAATGTTGCTGTATGCCTTAGAGCCGGAAATTCCAGCGGCGCGCTGTTACGTGCACTTTGGCATCGTGTCTCGCTTATGGAACCCTACCCGTCGATGCATTCCATCGGATACGCCCCCTTTGTTACCATTGGACAATACGAGGGTGTGCCGATTGATCATCTAGCTGCTTTTATCAGGGAACAATCAAAAACCTGGTGCATTCATTTACACTTCACCAGACTGGACCTGATCGACGGGCAATCAATCACCGTTGGGGCAATACCGGATCCAAACAGGCAACTAATTGAAATGCACAGGGCGCTCAATTCCTATATCGAACCCAGACTAAACCACCCGCTATTGAGACCTGGCAACTGGGCTCCGATGAGCCCGATTGGAAATGCGGTGAAGACAAACTTCCGCGGTGCAGCAAAATCCTATATTGCCGCTCCGCTAAAACCATTTACCGTCAGGTTCGACCACATTGATCTGGTGCGTTTCCTGCCATTTGAAGAAATTATGATGCAGCCGCTGATTGCCGATCAGAACTACTAAAGCCGGATCATTACGCCGACTTTCCATATCCAGCCATACAGCAGGTCAAATAAAGCGGTTGCTTAACAAAACAATCACAGGGATTGATTTTCAAATCCCTAAATCAAAGTCCAGCCATACAGGACGCTCATCGTCAATGTGTACACGGCAAGCAGGACAACATTAACAGGATTGCCCGAGAGTTTCGGTGTTTGAATTTTGGAGACATTCAAAGCGGCCAGCGTCAGTGCGCTGATATAAAGAATGATCGAAAAAGTACCCGGGTTGAACCAGTTTTCGAATAAAAACACGAAAACCAGAATTATGCTGTTGTTATCGATGGCCAATCCGGTGTACTTTGTGCCATCAGCTAATCCAAATGTACTGAAATAGCTTAACCGCATTACACCGGCGATGAGTATGAGTATTGCTCCCGGTAGAAATGCAGGGTCAAATTTACCATAGCTTAACAAAAGCATGGCGGGTGTGACTGCGTAGCTTACGACGTCGATGAGTAGGTCAAGCTGACCACCAAACTTACTGTCTGTACCCGTTCGACCTTTCAGTCGACGTGCAATTAATCCGTCTGCCCAATCAAAAGCAACGGCCCATATCATACCAATCATTGCAGCGGCATAAACGCCGATAGCGATGAAATACAAGGCAAAGATCGTGCAGCATAGACCTGCAAGAGAACACAGATTGGGTAAATCCCAGATATAACCAAGAATGGATTTATTTGGAGCTTCCTGTGTACCGGAATTTTCGGTTGTCATTGCATGCCTTGTAAGTTAGAGAGATTGATAATTCCGCTATAGAAGCGAATAACGCTATTTAGCACCGGAATTATCCAGGATAAAGGAAAATAATTATTGTGATTGTGTACACTGTTGGTACGTTCGATCTTCTGCATATAGGTCACCTTGCTTTGCTAAATCGCTGCAAGGCATTGGGTGATACTGTCGCAGTAGGAGTTGCTTCTGATGAAGTTGTCAATAGATACAAACCCAATGTACCGATAGTTCCGCTTGAGCAACGCATGGAAATGTTGCTCGCCCTTGAATGCGTGGATATTGTTCAGCCATATCATGAGCTGGAATATGTTTCGGGCTGCCGCGAAGTTAATGCCGATATTTTTGTTGTTGGAGAAGACTGGGGCAGAAAACCACATAATCTGGCGATCGAGGATTATTTGAGATCCGAAGGCAAGCAGATTATTCAGGTGAGCTATCACCCCAAAACATCTTCCTCGAAGATAAAACAGACTGTTGTGGCACAATATAAAGTGGATGCCGCTCCCTTTGATGTCCAGATTTCACCCTCAACACGGATTATCCCGCAGATGCCCCCGTGTGAGGTCAAAATTCCCGTACATCCTGAAATATTGCAATCTGTTGCGAATACCAACATGTCTGAAATTTTGAAAATCAGCTAACGATTTCGGCACTCAAACAATCCGGTTTCACAATTCAGCTCATCGCCTGGTGAATAGGCATCGTGTCTGCATATTGTGTGAACCGGACTATTTTGCCATCTTCAAAATCATAAATATGGGCGGCGGCGCTGATCATATCCTTGCCTGTTTTGAGATGGACACCGACATACTTCCCGGTGACAATCACACTGTCAGGCGCCTCGAGATATCGATCAATCTCAAAGCGCCATTCACTCCAGCTATCAGCGAAACTGTCGAACACATTGGCAATGATGGCCTTCATGCCAATATATGAACCACCATCAGGAAATCCCGTGTTCTGGTTCCACTCGATATTGCGTGCAAAAATTTGGTTAAGCGCAGGATAATCCCGACTTCTGAACGCGACATACAGTGCTTCAACCGCTGCCAGTTTATCCATTGTGAKTCCTGATTATTGTTGATGATTGAGATAAGGTCGGGGATGTGTAGATTGCCACATCATCGTCAGGTCCGCAATTACGCTTGTACCAACACTTGCGTCTCAAACTTTACAAATCATTGATCACACCGATTGTTCGTCCTTTTTCGGTCATTACCCTGTGCTAGAGTCCGGGCATGGCATCCTGGAGGAAGAGATGCTGCCAAAGTTCGAGCAAATATTGCGATGGAGAATGTCCATGAAATATATCCTTTGTTTACTGGTATCCGTACTGCTCACCGGTTGTTTTCCCTCTTCTGTCAAACCACTTCAACCGGCCAATGAACACCCCCTGGATATTTCCCGACTGTCAATCTTCAAGGATGGTATGCGGCTGGAAACCCATGACAGGGAAAACATTTATCTGGCGAAACAGGCCGCAGGACTAAATGAGCTGGCCGTCTACCGGCTCATTGAGCCGGAT
This sequence comes from Cohaesibacteraceae bacterium, assembly GCA_016764535.1. Classification (GTDB taxonomy): domain Bacteria; phylum Pseudomonadota; class Alphaproteobacteria; order Rhizobiales; family Cohaesibacteraceae; genus JAESRR01. The sequence goes on from JAESRR010000263.1 coordinate 5,924, forward strand.
CAGCGATGGGATTATGGACATAACGCCGTAATTTTTCCAACACGCAAGAAAGATACATTTATCGCCCGCATCAAGGAACCCGGAAAGGACTTCTATCTGTATTATGGGCTACAGATAAACGGTGATCAGTTGCAGATTATGTTCGCTGAAAACGATGAGGAAGTTGATAGCTGGAAAGATGTGGAAACAGCCCTCCTGATGCCTATTTCCAAAGAACAGGAAAAAGATCTGACCATGAACCTGTTTGCCAAAGTAAAAACCGGGCCTAAATCCTGGCAATCTCTCAATCAGGCAGGACTGACAATATTATTCAGGCACACGATCAGCACCGAACCCAAACCATAAAAAAACCATCCGAACAGGAGTTGATCGGATGGCTTGCCAATATTCAGGCAGTTGGATCGGTCAATTGCAGTTGGARTGCAATAAACCTGATCTGTCGTCTCGGAGGTCAGGCCGATTTGGCAGCAAGWAMYGCCGCATCTGGCAAATAAYTSGATACCTGAAGGCGTTTGAATGCCTTCCCTKCATTATCAAAAACATGGCAATCGACTTCAGCGAATGYGAGACTGGTTTCAACRCCCTCGGYAATYGSATCGCCYTCYGCCARAAGKGCWGAAAAYGAATGTCCTGCCTTRCCRCGCTTTGCATAWGTGACTGTRTGAATWCCCAGCCGTTCGATAATGGTCGCAGTGTATTTCAWCGAWATACCYTTGCCACCRACACKGATGTGTTCRGGTCKWATGCCGATGCGCACYTTGTCCCCKGCACKGGCGTTTGATCCATCAACSGGAATGGCRTATTCGCCRATATCTTCAATGYKAACTTTCAGGGTTGTCACKGAWGCWGYCAAAACTGTTGCATCAAGGAAGTTCATTTTTGGATTGCCGATGAAMCCGGCCACAAACAAATTRTCRGGCTCGTGATACAATTCCAAAGGTGTACCAACCTGYGATATTTCACCYGCATTYAACACGACAATCCTGTCTGCCATYGTCATGGCYTCRACCTGATCATGRGTCACRTARATCATGGTAGCGCCSAGRCGCTTGTGCAATTGCGCCAGTTCAACCCGCATATCCGATCGTAGCGCTGCATCCAGATTGGAGAGCGGCTCATCGAATAGAAATACGCTTGGCTCACGYACAATCGCCCGGCCAATAGCAACGCGCTGACGCTGTCCACCGGACAGGGCRCTGGGGCGAAAATCAAGTTTGTCCTGYAGTTGCAAAACTTCAGCWGCAACAYCGACCTTCTTTTTAATTTCAGCATTCGGCAATTTATCAACSCGMAGGGGAAAGGCGATRTTTTCATAAACAGTCATGTGCGGATAAAGCGCATARGACTGGAATACCATCGAAATGCCGCGTTTKACCGGCGCWAGATTATTGACAATCACATCRTCAATAATCACGTCWCCGGACGTAATTTCTTCAAGACCKGCRATCATCCGCAACAATGTTGAYTTRCCRCARCCGGACGGACCAACAAAWACRACGAATTCACCATGGCCGATTTTGAGATCAATGCCACAGATGACCTCGGCAGTACCGAACGATTTRCGTACATTCGAGAGTGTCAGCTGTCCCAAAATCCTGTTCCTTCTTTTCACACAAYGCCGGTTCGTCCGGCTCCAGTGTGTCTTGTTTTTATYGTGYAATRAAGWCGGGTCGGAACCRAAGGYYCCGACCCGGRTRTTYTTTACTTGTACTCTTCAAGAGCMRCWGCWGCTKCTTTCARWGCRTCAGCGGCWGTTTCTTCACCAAGAACAACAGCCTGGACCATATCAATGATCACGTCCTGAAAGCCYTTGTAGTCRAGGAACAGAGGCTCTGGTCCACCRTGCTCGATTGCATCAAGGAATGGTGCCCATGTWGCATCTTCGGAAACAAGAYTTTTAACGCCTTCAACCGGACGMAGTGGYGTWAGACCCTGTGCCTTTTCATAGGCAAACTGRTTTTCAGGATTWGCGATCAGCTTGGCAAATGCCATTGCTTCTKTTTCAGCGCCKGAACCCTTGAACACTGCAATAGAGTCAGTGATCAAYAATGTACCAGGAGCRCCCTGTGGGCCAACTGGAAGRTTTGCTACAGCCCAGTCGATGTCTTTATTAAGGCGSGTACGCTCCCACGGGCCGGAGAACATAACMGCGATTTTGCTRTCRTTGAACARGGCACGAAGTGCAGTACGATCATAGGCAACAGGTCCCGGCTGGGACACTTCAACCATTTTYCCGTACCATTCAAGAGCTTCACGGTTGTTGGAACTATCAAGTGTGATGTTGCCATCACCATCGATCACWGTWCCACCATTTGTGTAAACCCAGTTCATGTACTGGTGCATTGTATTGTCGAAGCTTTTMGCAACRATGCCCATGCCGTCAGCAGGTGTATTGTCTTTTACAGCYTTGGCAGCATCATAAAGCTCCTGCCAGGTTGTTGGAGCCTTGTCWGCATCAAGACCGGCTGCTTTAAACAGGTCTTTGTTGTAATACATGGCTTTGGTCGAGAAAGCGCGCGGGATGCCCCATTGTTTGCCATCAAATGTCACAGTGGACATGATTGTAGGCCAGTAGGAAGCTTTTTCAGCATCACTCATTGCCACAGAAAGGATCAAATCGTTCTTGGCAAAYTGTTTGAGTGTACGTGAACCAACATAAGCCATYGCTGGTGGACTACCGGCWGCWGCGAGAGTGGTTACCTTGTCCTGACACTGGCCCCAGCCAACAACTTCCACATTGATTTTGACACCGGAATTKGCGGCTTCAAATGACTTGATGTGGTCAGCAAGACCAGGGGACATTTCACTGCCACACTGGATRTAATGCACTTCGGTTTCGGCGGATGCGCCGGAAACCATGGCAACGCCCATRGCGGATGCAAGAAGTATTGATTTCAATTTCATTAGTCAGTCTCCCATTATGACCAGTTGAATAATCTTCAATTATTCTTTCACCCCGCCGGAGGTCAGCCCGGCAACGATGTATTTCTGCARGAAAACRAAWATCAAWARAACGGGAATWATGCCGACMARCGAGGCYGCCATAAGCTCATTCCAGACRACAGCCTGRCGTCCGAAAAATTCGTACAAACCCATAGGCAAMGGCATRAATTCCCGTTTTGAATTGAATGTCAGTGCGAACAGGAATTGCTGGGCGTATGCGCCGATAAATGTWGCAACRGCAACAACAACWATTCCRGGAACTGCCAGAGGCAGCACRATRCGACGCAGRATATAAAGACGACCCGCACCATCAACCCAGGCTGCTTCTTCAAGCTCCCTGGGAATTTTCATTAAATAGGTMCGCAATAACCAGATGCCTGTCGGRATRAGAAAAGCAGCWCCGGGKATGATCATCGCCCARTAGGAATTGAGCAAACCCATYGAACGCATCAACCGATATAGCGGGATTAACARCACTGCACCKGAAAACATATTCATCGCGAGGAACAAGCCAAGCAGCAGATCCTGACCRGGAAATTCGAACCTCGCAAAAGCCCACGCAGCCGGTATCACGCAAATCAGMACAAGGAYTGTCACAACACTGGAAATCATCAGCGAATTGAAGATGTATCGACCAAGCAACGGAACACTGTCCCACATTGTCGAATAGGCCACAAAAGACATCTTGTCCGAGAAGAATTTRTAGGGCGATGAAAATAAATGCGACAGGGGTTTGAGTGAGACMGCAAASCCTTCAATGAAAGGCGCCAGCATAAAGCCRAGGAACACCAGCAATCCCAAATAAATCAATGCAACTTCATACCATTTGTAACGGTCGATCATTTGAYGCCTCCCGACCGTTTGGCCATATATGTAATGAAGCGGTAATAGATCAGAGCAAACATCGACAGGAAGATGCAGATCATCACTGCACGGGCAGCGCCCTGACCATACTGGTATCGGGATATCGCAACTTTATAGGTATCGATAATCATTGTGGTTGTTGCACCACGTGGTCCGCCACCGGTTAAAATCCAGATGATATCGAAAGARTTAAAGGTCCAGATCGCCGACARYAGCGACATCGTCAAAATAGCAGGCATGATCAGCGGCATGGTGATCCGGCGGAACCGGTACCAGCGCCCTGCCCCGTCAGTCCATGCGGCCTCATATAGATCTTTGGGAATGGACTGCATGGCAGCCAGTAGATAGATAGTAACCAATGGCGTACCAATCCACACATCGGTAACAATCGTCGCGTAAAATGCAGTATTCCGATAGGCAATGAATTCCAGCGGCTGATCTATCAAGTCAAACCGCTGCAACAAACCKGAAATCATRCCGAACTGGCCATTATACATCCAGCCCCACATGAAAACCCCGATCGCAATCGGAATGATCCATGATGGCATMACCAACACACGAAATATCGAGCGCCCGGGCACCGCTGCGTTGAGCAAAACAGCACCAAATGTTCCAAGTAAAATTTTCAGMGAAACAGAAACAAGCATCCAGTGGAATGTTCGTATGATGACATCGATAAACTTRCCACCGAAAATTTTTTCATAATTTGCAAATCCGACCCAGTTTGTGGTTGGACTGAGCGATGCATCGGTAAACGACAATCGGAACGTTTCAATCAACGGATATCCCTGAATGAACAGGATGTAGGCAAGCGCCGGGATCAACAACACATATGCAAACAGGGCTGTTTTACTGGACTGGGTCATGCTGCACGCCCYTTTGATAGACCGTGGGAATCAAACTGYTCCCAGGTTGTRGTGAGATCGATCACCGACCGTGTTTTACGCGCCTCGTCAATTTTCAAAGCCGTCAAACCGGCCTCAAGTGCATCAAGGACCGATACGGGAAGAGCGGTGCCGCCATCAAGATGCGCCCACAAATCATCAACCATCTGTTCATCGGCACCGTAATGCACTGACAATCCGTCAAATTTRTAGGTYTTGTCYGTCARYTTAAGACGGCCMGCKGCTTGATGAACACGATAGAAATTACGAATAAAATCACCTTCCGCCATCGCCTTGCTACCGATGACAGCAAAACGTCGAAATTCATCKGGAACATTYAAATTGGTATGAAAACAAAGGCTTGCACCATTKTYATAYTCRATYAGMGCWGTTTGATAATCAATAATATCGCCRTCATTGCTGAACACYGAATTKGCACCATTCCAGCCGGATGGCTTGCTGTGCAATTCAGCCAGYTCTTCATTGGCKGCATTTTCCGGGACAAATGTCTTGCGGCCGCCAAARCTKGCGACAYGTARYGGYCGCGCACCGGCGACACYCTGATAAAGATCAAGATCATGGCAACATTTTTCAAGCATGAAACTGCCGGAATARCGCTCRTATCTRCGCCARTCGCGCATAAAGAATGCACCATGATAGGGCGCGATATGCTCGCTGGCTTCTATGGAAGTGATRGTTCCSAGCAGACCRGAYCGCACATCGGCAATCAGATCYTTATATAGRGGTGAATATCGCAGAACCAGMCCAACCATGACACGATCGGTATCACCGCCATGTTGATTGATMAGCTCCAGCAAAGCCATKGTATCTTCTTCGGTRGTAACAACGGGCTTTTCTGAAAAYAATTTCAACCCSGCYTCAAGGCCCTGCCGAATATGATCAAGATGCAAATGATTGGGAGAACCGATCATCAGYAARTCRAGCTGCTCGTTTTTGAGCATATCCTCRAGCCGGWCRTATTGYTGSCCGGCMGGRACATTRTGCTCTTTCATGTAAGGCAAACCGGCAGGYGACGGGTCAGCATAGGCAACAAATGACACGYCCGGCACRCGCTCATTAAAAATGCGCGCGATATAGGCCAATCGAAATCCGAGCCCTACAACTCCTATCTTCACCCTKAACTCCCCGAGACGYCATYACCRTTRGTAATGTAATTTTTTTTCTTAGATTGCCGTCACATWGCCRTGWTGTCAATGGTATTTTGTAATATCATCACAAATTATGAAATTTATTTTCATCATTRCAATCTAACGGCTCTTAGCCTGAATTGGCAACAACTTAAATACCAAAATTGAAAATTACAAGACCAAAACAAGTCCATTTTGATACCAATACAATCAACTATRYGAACYAACGCTTTGTYCAGCAGAAAAAWTTGGAGCCTCCATAGCARAATCGCCCGTACCTGTTGGTACGAGCGACTTGAWWTCTACCGGGTCTRTTGAATGAGCCCTGGTGTATTAGCCCGTCAGGGCAACCTTCAATAATTCGCCCTGTTTCTTTTTGGAAAGAATCGCTCTGGCCTTTTCATATTTTGGATCATGCCAGAAAATCAGRCAGCCATTRCAACCACGACCACAACAACCCTCTTTGCCTACACGGGGCGTGCGGAATTTCAGTTCAGCTGCCTGTTTATCGAGAGACGCCTGAAGATTACCAACGCTTTTGTCATATAACCGCTGTTCGCCGGTACCCTCTTCCATCGCAAGGGCTTCCCGGTCAATTTTAATCCGGTCCCATTGCACCTGGGTCAACGGACGATCCTTGCGGATAATGGTCCGTTTCGGGAACCGTTCGGCAAGCGTCGAGATATCTTCCTCATGGAACAACGAGAACGGCACACGGAAACGCGGGAATTTTCCGCTGGGCTGAATGACTTCAATCATCCGGCCATTGTCAGCGTTTTCAAATTCGTAGGCCCGCAACAACAAGGCGTCGCCATCACCAGGAGGTACAAATTCCAGAACATCACCGGCGGACAATTTGTTTTTGGCCTGAACAATGAAGGCATCATCATGCACTTCAAGGACGTGTCCGGCATATTCCCAGTCCGATACACCACCGGTGTGATCATATCCGTGGGAATGATTGGTCAGGCGTCCATCATGGAATGCATATGTGTATCCACGRGAGGGAACCGTCGATAATTCTTCCATATAGGGAGCMGCCGACCAGTTATCCGGATCATCATACCAGGCATCAATCGCCATACGATARGCYCGYGCAACRATGCCCACATAATACGGGCTTTTACCGCGACCCTCGACTTTCAGTGTATCGATACCGGCACCCAGCAATTCGGGTAGTTTGGGCAACAGGCACAAATCWCGGGAATTGAGAATATAGGARCCGCGATCRTCTTCCTGAATTTCCATCAATTCGCCAGGACGATTGCCTTCTTCAAGGAAGAAATCAAACATCTCGAGGTTCTCCTCGGTCAGAYTGAGTTCCTTGACCGTGCCGTCCTTCAACTTCATGTGGACCTTGTATTTCCAGCGACAGGCATTGGCGCACGAACCCTGATTGGCKCCGCGCTCGGCCATGAARTTGGATAACAGGCAACGACCCGAATAGGTCATGCACATGGCACCGTGAACAAAAGCTTCAAGGCGAATGTCCGGGCATTTTTCACGGATCTCCACGAATTCTGCAAACGATACCTCGCGTCCAAGCACGACAAGTTTGGCTCCAATATCATGCCAGAATTTTACCGATTGCCAGGAGCAGACATTGGCCTGTGTCGACACATGCAGTGGTAATTCGGGTGCACGTTCCTTGACAAACATGAACACGCCCGGATCAGCAATCAACAAACCATCGGGTTTGAGATCGCGAATTGTATCGACATATTCAGGGAGCTTGGCGATGTCCTTGTTGTGGGAAAACAGGTTCAGCGTCAGATAGACTTTTTTGCCACGATCATGGGCAAATGAAATGCCTTCCACCACATCATCGAGCGTAACCTCGGACTTTGCCCGCAGGGACATATCCGGCGTGCCCATATAGATGGCATCCGCGCCATAGACAAAAGCGGTTTTCAGCTTTTCCAGATTTCCGGCGGGCATTAATAATTCTGCGCGTTTTGGTCGCTCAATCATGGGCATTCACCCTTCAAAAGGGCGCTTTCATTCAATTCGTGGTGGCATGCGATGTGGGTGAGCATTCAGGAACCTCACCCTTTGCCGGGTGTATATCAGGAGCCGTGCACGGATGCAAAATTAATTAGCCTGCCGGTTAATGCCAGCCTCTATTCAATTCAAGCAAGGTCGTCTGGATTGTTGGTCACCGGATATAAGGGTGCTGACAGCGGCGCACGCGGAGTCTCCCCCGCCCTCAGGAATACAAGCGTACCCTGATAGCGCTCGGCGGCAAAACCGCTGCCAGCGACTATGAGCACTGTCCAAAGAAGGGCAATGCAAGCCTTGCAGATTAAATTCAAGTGACAGATGTCCCAACATTCAAAGGCAGAAAACCGGTGCCTTCACTTCCCGCTAATATGAGCAGGAATTGTCCCAAACCTGCTCATGAGAACAAGCTAGCAGAGACATAAGAACATTCGTTCAATAATTGGGTTCAAATTTGAATGGTCAAATTAACGTTTGATTTACCATAATTCCGGCTGAAAACCGGGATTAAGGTTTTATATTAGCCTGGAATATCATTATCGCATTTCCCGATATTTCCACGGACACCGGAATATTCCTTTCAATACGGACTTTCACCTGAACTTCTCCCGGGCGGCCCATGGCAGCCCCCTGATGTCCTGACATGTGAAACAATTTGGAATTTACCTGATCAAATCCCTGATGTACCAGATATGCAGCCAGTGGACCGTTGGCGTTTCCTGTGACCGGATCTTCAGCAATTCCGATTGCGGGGGCGAACATCCGCCCATGGCATATACAGCGCGTGGAACTATTATGTTCAACGACGAAAACATAATAGCCGTTGCAACCTGTCTCCTGGCTTAGAGCGCCTAATAAAGGCATATCGGGCTGCAAACCATTCAGAACATCCCTCTCACGAATGCCAATCATCACTTTGGAATGACCGGTGGAAGCTATCATCACCGGACAGCGCCCATCCCGATCCTTTTGTGAAAGTCCGAGTGCTCCAAGAATGCGTGTTGTGATATCTATATGCAAAACATCGGAGAAAGTCGGGCTGCCCTGATCAATAAAAACACGCACATGATCATTACATTGTTCTACGCGGATCGTCTGTAATCCGGCACCGGTCTTTTGAACCGCAGCGTATTCAGGAATATTCAATTCAGTGAATCGCACAAAATGTGCAGCCAGAGTGGCATGGCCACAATTCGGAACTTCCATTGTTGGCGTAAAGAACCGGACATGCACATCATGATCATCTGCGTCCGGTTGCAGCACGAAGGCTGTCTCGGAATTATTCAATTCGCGTGCAATGTTTTGCATTTGAATATCTGTAAGACCAACAGCGTTAAGTACGACCCCGGCAGCATTGCCGCTAAACGGGGTTTGTGTGAAGCTATCCACCTGCCAGACCCGAACGGACTTCATTCGTCGTCTCCTGCGCCAGCTGCTGCAATCGCGTCAATCGCGATACCAAATCCGCGATGCAGCGCCCCGCTCTGTAAAACACCCCTCGCCGGGCGGTGATCGCCCAGACAATCGGAGTAGATCCTGTTCACATGTCCCAGTTGGCCATGTCCGTGAGATGCAATGTTATCCGGACGATCCGGGTGGCTCCGCCACCTGCAGCCTCGAGAATTTCCAAAACATTTGACATGGCATGACGCGTAATGACCGAGCGGTTGCGCGGCATTGGTGATTTTGATAGTTTTCACAATTGGGACCTGCTACCTGGTTTCCCTCCAGACTATCTGAACATTTTTAGCCGTCCATTGTTCAATATTGAACATCGCTGTACATTTTTGTGCACTAAAGAATGGATTGGCAAGACAGTAAAATATTCCTGGCCGTTGTGACCGGGGGCTCATTTTCCAGTGCCGCACGCACACTTGGCATTACTCATCCGACTGTGAGCAGGAGGGTTTCACGGCTTGAAAAGACGCTCGACACCCGATTGTTTGATCGAACTCCAAAGGGATTGGAAATAACCATTGCCGGACAGGAGCTATTGACCCATGTCGAAAATATGGCGCGCGCAGCTGCCGCGATCACAACATTCGGCAACAAAGAGACACGACAACCAAAAGGTATTGTCAGGATTAGCTGCGGCAGCCCTGTTCACAGCTACATCACGTGTCATCTTGATAGTTTTTTTGAGCAATTTCCCTTGCTACGGCTGGAACTGGACGATTCTACCCGGCACCTTGATCTTGCGCGAAGTGAAGCCGATATAGTCATCAGACGACAATTGCCCGATCGACCAGCGCTGATCACCCGCAAACTGGTTGAATTTGATATGTCGATCTATGCGTCTCCAGCTTATCTGGACAAGCACCCTTTTATTAAAACCGCTCCGTTTGCCGGGCACTCATGGATTGCCCATGATGATGAGATGGCGGAGGCTCCTCACATGCAATGGCTATATAAACATGTTGGTGAACCGGCAATGCGATTGCGTTATCACCGGCGTCACGACATCATAAACGCCACAAAATTTGGTCTTGGGTTGTCACTCTTGCCCGATTTATGGGCAGAACCCAATCGGGATTTGGTTGCAGTTTCAGACCCGATCCCGGAGTTACGCACCAAACTCCATATCATTGCACATCGGGATATTCTGGCTCAGAACAAAATACGAGCTGTATGGAACTGGCTGGTGGAGCTGATGCGTTAGGGTTTGATTAACCATGTTTGTTAGTGGTCTGTTTACTTATCGACGGTGACTCCTGTTGGCCATATCGAAGGCAGCAATACATAAATCGTAGCAACGCATTCCAAAACGACCACACTCAGATAAGAACAAAAAGCCAATTTGCTTATGTGCCAATCTCCGGCAGTACATCAAGGGTTCCAGTGCCCACAATGGATACTGCTCCGGCAACTGTAATGCGTTCGACATTATTGCAGTCACCGTAAGCTGTGACGTGGAGTTCACTCGGACGGCCCATGAAGTGTCCCTGTTTCAGAATGAATGTTTTGCCATTTCGAACCAGGCCGTGACGCCGCGCATAGGCACCAACTACACCGGCAGCACTGCCTGTCGCAACATCTTCCATCACGCCGTCATTGTTCCAGTGCCTGCCTTCAAACCTGTCGACATCCAGCAAATAGCAAAACTGCGCACCGATGGCCTCAAGCTGTAGCTCCAGGTCCAGGATTGTTATGTGTGCATTTGAAAGGCCGGATCGTACCGGAAGAACCAGATATTCAAGGCCGGTCGAAATCACCTCCAGCGGCAAGTCATCCGCCAGATCTTCCATGCCGAGATTAAAAGCGGCAGCAAACTTGGATCGCAGATCATTGGAC
>JAESRR010000185.1 GCA_016764535.1 Cohaesibacteraceae bacterium
CCGCAAAGCTGCCATAGGCGCAAGCCGGGACCGTTTGCGTGCTGTGTTGCTCACCAGCTTTACGACCATTGGCGGTTTGACCCCGTTATTATTCGAAGCCAGCCGACAGGCCGAGTTCCTGAAACCGATGGCGATCACCATGGTGTTTGGGCTTGGTGTTGCAACGTTGTTTGTTTTGTTTCTTGTGCCGGTTTTGTTTGGCATTGGAACTGATATTGCACGGATTTCCGGCTGGATTGTCAATCGGCGTTACATTGGGCATCCTCATCGGGAAGGTGGAACTCCGGCCGAGTAGGCAATCTCTGATTATTATTGATCACCGATTTTCCCGGGCAAAGTGATGTTTGTGGGTATGGCCCAGTGTGCTTCAATGGCCGCTGACAGTGCTGTGATTAGAGAAGAGACGTCGTTGATTGCGTTTTCATGCATGGCTTCACAGACAATGAGAATATCATCAGTGCTCTGTTTAACGGCTGAAATGCCGCTTTGCCGATTGCACCAACGCCGTGCATGAACCTGGTTGTCCTCGTCACGGAATATAATTTCATCTTCCCTGGGATGCTCGATATCGCCACCAAATGTCTGGTAGATTTCATCACCATTCGCCGGGCAAACTTCCAGACTGCCTGAAATCCCGGAGATGTCATAAACGGCCACCGGAATGGCAAAGGCAATGGATGCTGCATTGCACAGATCGATCAGGGGATGCAGTGAAGGCAGTGTGTCCTCTTTACGAAACCGCCGCAGCAAGGCTTCGGATGCACAGCGGTATTGGGTTGGTTTCAAACCCATTTTTGAAAATGTCTGACGCCATGCCTGAATTTCGGGGAAACCACCTTCCTGTCCGGTTTCCAGTCGCTTGCGCGCCATGTTGAAAAAATCTTCGACAACCAAACCAACATCAACATTTTTGTCGAGGCCGGTTGCATTTATTAACCCGGTGGCCAGCCCGGGGAAATTGTTTTTTATGGCTGGGTGATAGTAAAATCGCATTGGGTACATCCAGTTGGGGTATGAAATCTGAATATGACTTTTGAGCCGGTATGCCGTCTTGAACAAAATTGCGTGGAACAACCGGTTTATGCGTAAATTGCTGTTCTGTATTGGCCGGGCGTATAACCAAGATAGCGCCTGAATGTGCGCGTAAGGTGACTTTGGTCGGAAAAACCACAGCATTGGGCGACTTCTGCTGCGCTCATGCTCTGTCTTAATAGCTGACGTGCTTTCTGAACTCTTCGCTGAATGAGAAATGCGTGAGGTGTGATGCCAAATTTTCTGGAAAATTGTCTCACCAGTTCATAACGATCCATATTGGCAAGGGATGCAAGAGCAGCAAGTCCAGGTGTTTGAGCCGGTGCATCTGCCAATCGTTGACGGACTTTTTCAAGGCCGGTATCGCATATACCGGCTGGAAACTCTGGACCTTGAAATATCGAAAACATCTGTCTGAATAATGCAGGCAAATTTTCCTCGATTGCCAATATCTCATTGTCTGGATTTACGCAAAGCCGATGTAACATCCTAACCTGTTTTGCCAGGTGGTTACAGGAAATTACCGGTTTTGCAAATCGATCTGAATGACCTCCGGGCCCTGTGGTGTATGCGTCAATAAGTTCCGGGTTGAAATACATCATCAGCCAATATCTTGGCTTTCCGGCAAGTGGTGTTCCATCGTGAATTTCGCCTGGATTCACACTGATGACATCGCCCTTTAACGCATCCACCATGCCTGCATCACTGTAGGATCTGTGTCCACCCGAGCATATAACGCCCACACCATACTGGTCATGTGAATGGCGCGGGAAAGTTGCGAGGGAGTGAATAAACATTGCCTCGATATCGGGGTGGCCCGTCTGTTTGATTGAGGCATGGTGAATTGGAGGATTGGACATGCCGTTACGCTAGTGAATCCAGAAACGTGGTACGAATAATACAAAAACCGTCAAAAATTCCAGTCGCCCGACCAGCATACCGAAGGAAAGCAGCCACTTGGCTGTGGAATTCAGTTCAGCAAAATTTCCGGATGGACCGATCATTGAACCCAGTCCGGGCCCCACATTTGAAATCGCCGTAGCTGCTCCGGAAAGTGAAGTGGTCATATCCAGCCCGGTGAAAGATATCAGGGCGGCGAGTATGACGAACGATATCATATACATAAAAAAGAAGCTCATGACCGCCGCGGATACGCCATCATGCAGTATCGCACCATTGTATCGTTTCACGAAGACGCCATGGGGGAATACTATGCGATTGAGATGTTGCTTGAGATCTTCAAACAGGACCTGCAAACGGAATATTTTGATGCCGCATGCTGTCGATCCGGCGCAGCCACCAATGAACATTAGAATGAAGAAGAACCCGGTGGCAAGCGGTCCCCACAACGTATAATCGGTTGTCGCATAACCTGTTCCGGTCATGATCGATATGACATTGAAAGCAGCATAGCGCAGTCCGTCAACGCCTGAATTTATGCCCTGCACCGATTGATAAATCCACATGATTGGTATCAGGACTGCGAGGAACAAAAAGAAGGTTTTGACCTGGGAATCTGAAAACAATCTGTCGGGCATGCCGCGCAGGAACTGAATATACAGGATGAAAGGCAATGACCCAAACAGCATGAAGAATATTGCGATGCTGTCGATAGCCACGGAATCATAGTAGCCAATTGATGCATCATGGGATGACATGCCACCTGTTGCCACGGTTGTCATGCCATGGATGACGGCGTCAAGGAAAGTCATGCCAGCTACAAAATAAGAGATTGCGCAAGCAAGTGTTCCTCCCAGATAGACAAATGCCATCACACTGGCGATTTGCGCGGCTCGGGGGAGTATCTTTTCTGCTGTGTCAAAGGCTTCTGCCTTAAACAATTGCATGCCACCAACCTGCAACATGGGCATAACCGCGATCGCCATAACAATAACACCCAGGCCGCCAAGCCATTGCAGCATGCCACGCCATAAATTGATGCCGGGAGGAAGATGATCAAGTCCGCTCATCACAGTTGAACCGGTGGTTGTCAGTCCAGACATGCTTTCAAAAAAAGCATCAGTGTAACTTGGGGTAAAACCCGACCAGTAAAGTGGAATTGCGCCAAATCCGGCCAGGGTGACCCACGATAACACGGTGATCAAAAAGGCTTGCCGCAGTGTCATGGAAATAGATTCAGCACGGGAGCTCAACCACATGCCGATGCCCATAAACAGAGTCAGACAACCCGACGCTGCAAAAATTTGCCAATCATTGTATCCTCTGGACAGATCCACCAGCGCCGGGATGAACATCGCGATACCCAGCGTTGATAACAATGCGCCGACCACGAGGAATATCGGTCCAGGATCAATCCCTGCCTTTGAAGCAGGCCGTATCAGGGTTGCATTCATGCGGAGGACCTAATGCAGGACGGAAGCTGCGCCGGGGATATCCAGCGAGAAAGCAGGAATGTCAACTATCATGGGCGACCCGTCCTTTAGTTCTACTCGATACTGGCCAGCCATTATTCCGCTGGGCGTTTCAAGAACGCAGGAAGATGTATACTCAAAAGACTGTCCGGGTTCAATAACCGGTTGTTGGCCAATGACACCTTCGCCTTCAACTTCGCGTACATTACCGTCATCATCAATGATACGCCAATAGCGCGAGCGAAGCTGCACCGCTTCGCTACGCTGATTGCTTATCACAATGGTATACGTCCACACAAATTTACGTCCTTTTGTATCCGATTCTGATTCCAGGTAATCGGGCACAACAGAAACATCAATTGCGTGGGTTGTGGCCTTGAACATGCCTCTTCCATCACAACAGATTGAAAATTTTAGAATAAAATCCCACCATTATATGACGTCTTGCTTTAAAACGTCATCGTCCACCTGGCCCCGATGATAGTAGAAAATATGTTTGATGCAACCCTGAAACGTTACCTCGATCCTGCACTTGGCAAACTGGGAGAAAGTCTGGCCAAAGCCGGTATTGGTGCAAACAGCCTGACATGTGCCGGGTTGGCTCTTGGGATTGCCGCAATGATTTGCATTGCATTTGGCCTGTTTGTATGGGGCCTGATCCTGCTGCTTGTCAGTCGGTTGTTTGATGGCCTTGATGGTGCAGTGGCGCGCGCCACCCGGAAGACCGATTTTGGCGGCTATCTGGATATAGTTTTTGACTTCATATTTTATG
Source organism: Cohaesibacteraceae bacterium (assembly GCA_016764535.1). Taxonomy (GTDB): domain Bacteria; phylum Pseudomonadota; class Alphaproteobacteria; order Rhizobiales; family Cohaesibacteraceae; genus JAESRR01. The sequence goes on from JAESRR010000185.1 coordinate 4,177, forward strand.
GCGCAATTCCACTTGGTTTTGCCATTTACGATCCACAAAACAATGCGCTGCCTGCGGCGGTTTTGCTGTTGGCGTTTTATGCCAATGGTGCGAGTTTTCTTGCTTTTGCAACAATGGCCGAAAAACACGGACTAAAAACAGTTAGCCATGGGTCCAAGTCACTTTATTATACCGGTGGCCTTGCAGAAGCCGGTGAAACAATTGGATTGTTTGTATTCTGGTGCATTTTTCCGGACTGGTTTGAAGTCTCTGCCTATGTATTTGCGGGGGTAACTGCAATCACTACAATTTCCCGGCTCGTGCTTGCATACAAGACCTTTGGGGATCGCTAAGCAGTCGATGCTGAATTTTTGTCGCTGCCTGCCCATATCGGGATTAACGCACGACTGTTAATCCGTATATTTGGCGGCGACGGTGATTGCTGCAGATATTTTGCTTCAAAAACCATTGTGGATCAGGACGCGGACATAACTGTCCGAAGGAGGGCATTGCCCTCCTTTCAACGATGGCCCGGATTTTGACGTCTTTGCTTTAGACAAGCTTGACTTTGGCACCATTGGGCCATGACAGAGTGTCGAGCGCCGTTGAAAGATCTTCCCACAGATCATCAACATCTTCGAGGCCGACAGAAAGTCGCAACAAACCTTCTGTGATACCGGCATCCTCGCGTTGTTTATCGGTCAGACGTTGATGTGTTGTTGTCGTCGGATGCGTAATAAGCGTTTTTGCATCGCCCAGATTATTGGATATCAGTATGATATCCAGGGCATTCTCCAGCCGGAATGCGCCTTCTCTGCCACCACGAACCTTGAACGCGATGAGTGTTGATCCGGCCTTCATTTGCTTTTGAGCGATTTCATATTGCGGATGATCCTTGCGTCCGGGATAAAAGACCCGTTCGATTGCAGGATGTTCAGCGAGGCGATCTGCCAAATCAGCAGCCGTTCGTGTTTGCTGGTCAACACGCAACTGCATGGTCTCAAGGCCTTTAAGAAGTACCCATGCATTGAATGGTGAAATGGAAGGTCCGGTGTGTCGYAACCAGTCTTTCAGACGCCCTTCCAGCCATTCCTCATCAGACAGRATAACGCCGCCCAGACAGCGGCCCTGACCGTCAATATGCTTGGTTGCGGAATAGATCACTACGTCTGCACCAAGTTCGAGCGGCGATTGCAAAATCCCTGTGGCAAAAACATTGTCGACCATTAAGCGGGCACCACAGGATTTGGAGATTTCCGCTACTGCCGCAATATCAATAATCTCAAGAGTTGGGTTTGTTGGTGTTTCAAGGAAAAACACTTTGGTATTGGGTTGAATTGCTTCACGCCATTGCGCAATGTTGGTGCCATCAACAAGTGTGCAGGTGACGCCAAGCATGGGTAGTAGATCATTGATCACGTAGAGGATTGATCCAAACAGGGCTTTTGCTGCAACGATGTGGTCTCCGGACTGGACCGAGGCAAATAGCGCGGCTGTAACAGCTGCCATGCCGCTTGCTGTGGCCCGCGCACCTTCAGCGCCATCCAGCGATGCAATACGGTCCTCAAACATCGATACAGTCGGATTTGCATAACGGGAATAGATATAGCCTGGATCATCGCCGGTGAAACGGCGTTGAGCGGCCTCGGCGGTCTCATAAACATACCCCTGGGTGAGAAACAATGCTTCGGACGTTTCCCCATATTGTGAACGTAAAACACCCTGATGAACCATCCGGGTTGCCTGTCTCCAGTTTTTGCCGGATTTGGCAGATGTGGTGGATTTTGAGTTCATAACAATCCTCTTTCAAAACATGCAACGGATGTYGCTGTCGTGTGGAAAGTCACAAAAGAAGGGGTTTTTCGCGCCCCGACCTTTTAGCAACTTGTTTTACGTGGCAGCAAGCCGGTCGGCTTCAAATGACCACGGGAATGTCTCGGGTGTACGCCAAAGGTTCTGTAACGTCAACCTTGGTTTGCACCATTCATTTTGCTTGGCGATATGCCTGTTTGGCGATAGTAAGGAGAAAAGCAAAAGAAAGCCCATCATCATGATCGYGTCCGACATCAGTAATCTCAATGGYATTTTGCCGGACAGCATCATCGAAAACCTATATCGGGAAGGGGCGATCACCAGTCAGCGCCCGCTTGATGATGACCAGATACAGCCTGCCAGCCTGGATTTGCGTCTTGGTAATACGGCTTTTCGGGTTCGCGCAAGCTTTATGCCAGGGCCCAGATTGACGGTCGCCGAGAAGCTGGAACGTCTGAAGTTGCACGAGATTGATTTAAGTTCCGGAGCRGTACTGGAAACCGGATGTGTCTACATTGTTCCGTTRCAGGAAMGWTTTAAATTGNCCGCWNGATGTRACKGCTGCWGCCAATCCYAAAAGYTCTACCGGACGGCTCGATATTTTCACCCGTGTGATYACYGATTGTGCCCAGGAGTTTGACAAGGTTCCTGCGGGATATGACRGGCCGCTTTATATGGAAGTTAGCCCCAGAACATTTCCCATTGTCGCCCATGAAGGCAGCCGGTTGTCGCAAATTCGGTTTCGTCGCGGACATAGACCAATTGGTGATGCAGAACTTGAACAAATCCATGAAGCTGAAAACCTGGTTCCAGGATCTGATGTGCATATTTCAAACGGATTGACGCTTTCAATCGATCTGCGCGGTAGCAACGGGCTTGTGGGCTATCGTGGCAAGCGTCATACCGGGGTGGTTGATCTGGAAAAACGCGGTTATGACGTTGTTGACTTCTGGGAACCGATTCCAACCCATGCCGATGAAGAGCTGGTTCTGGACCCGGATCAATTTTACATTCTTGTATCACGTGAAGCTATTCATGTGCCACCTGCGTTTGCAGCAGAAATGGTGCCTTTTGATCCGTTGGTCGGTGAATTCCGGGTGCATTATGCAGGTTTTTTTGATCCAGGCTTTGGTCATTCAGCAACAGGTGGTACCGGTTCCCGGGCTGTACTGGAAGTCCGCAGTCACGATGTTCCCTTTATTCTGGAGCATGGCCAGATCATCGGCCGCCTGGCCTATGAGCATATGGCGACCAGATCCTCGGTGTTGTACGGGCAGGATATCGGCTCGAACTATCAGGCTCAGGGCCTTAAACTTTCCAAACATTTTCGATAAAACAGATCATGGATTACAAGACAATCCATAAGCCTGTGACAGGTTATTTTGAAGATCGGAAGTCGCGGTTTTATGCCTTTCTTGTTCCTTTTGATCTGTTCAGGGAAACACTGGATCGATTGCGGACACAGGATCATCCCAAAGCGACGCATCATGTGACGGCGTTTCGACATATGCGTGGTGATAACAGGATCGAGGAAGGTGCCAAAGATGAYGGCGAACCTTCCGGCACATCTGGCATGCCGGTATTAAAAACCCTTATCGGTGCTGATCTTGTGGATATCGGGGTGATTGTGGTGCGCTATTATGGCGGTACCAATCTGGGCGGTGGCGGCCTCGCACGTGCATACTCCGGTGCAGCCCTGCAGGCGATTGAGGAGGCCAGACCTGTACACTGGCAACGCATAGTTCAAACCAGGATCAAGGCGGGATTTGCACAACAGTCACAACTGGAAACAAGACTTTCAAAAAATGGCCTCACAGTGCTTGATCGAAGCTTTACCGAACATGGTGTTTGTCTGGAAATTGAAGGGCCGGAAGACTTGATCAGGGATCTGAAAAAACAGGATTAACCCGCTATTAACCATGAATATCGCACAATGCGGTTTATTGAGTATGGAGTGGTGCCTTGCAAATTCGAAAACGTAGTCTTGGATTTACAAAATTTAATGATGCCAATCGTAAACGGAATGCGGAATGGCGCAAGAAAACTGCTCAACGCAGTGCCAGGCGCCGTACCGAGGCTGCCAAATCAAATAGTGCGAACCAGATCGGTCATAATCTGTTTTCTATCAAATCAAATGCGACGCAAGCGATCACAGGCCACATTTTACAATATGCTGGCCGGGGGCAAGTTGGTGCGATCATCAATCGCCTGATCTAAACATCTCATCTTGTTGGATTTAAATGCAATCTCCATTTTACGCCCGAATTGTTTTGACCAGGTCATGCAATGTGGAAATTTCCTTTCGCAGGGCTTTGACTTCTTCCAGTACATTTACATTTTCTTCGTGCAATGCCTGACGTTCCAGTTCGGCCTCTGCTTCATGTTCGGTTTGCATTGCCGCAACAATTATACCAATGAACAGATTGAGCACAGTGAATGTGGTTGAGAGAATAAACGGCACAAAGAACAACCAGGCCAGCGGGAATTGCTCCATCACGGGACGCACAATCCCCATCGACCAGCTCTCCAGTGTCATGATCTGGAAGAGCGTGTAGGCGGATTCTCCCAGTGTTCCGAACCATTGTGGAAACGTCTCGCCGAACAGCTTGGTCGCCATTACTGCGAAAACATAATAAACCAGTGCCATCAACAGGATGATTGATCCCATGCCGGGCAGGGCACCAATCAATGCCCCGACAACCCGCCGCAATGTCGGGACAAAAGTGATAAGCCGCAATACCCGAAGAATACGCAGGGCGCGCAAGACGGAAAGTGAACCACTTGATGGTAATAGCGCGATCGTGACGATGAGGAAATCAAACAGGTTCCAGGGATCTTTGAAAAAAGAGGCCCGGTGAACCAGGATGCGCAGCATCAGTTCAACCACAAAAACGCCAAGGATGAATTGATCAAAGATATGCAGGGCATCGCCAAAATTTGTTGCGATTGTTGCATCTGTTTCAAGCCCGAGAGTGATGGCATTGATGATGATCAAACCGGTTATGAAATACTCGGTTCTGCGGGATGTTATGAGCGCGCGCAAGCGATCCATGAGGCTCTCCGAAACAACAGGAATTTGATATGTCTGTGCCTGTTCAATCGAAGTGGGTCAAGATCAAATATGCGTGCTGACCCGGTATTTTTGGCCATCTGGCAGATTGTCGAATAACATCATCCGGAATTCGATTTTCAGGACTAACAGGCACATAGCATTTGCATTGCAGTTCTGGTATCCGGCCCCATGGTGCCATCGACAGTGCCGCTGAATACACCCTTTTTCGAGAGTTTATACTGCAGGTGCATCGTGGTTTCCCGATCCCATCGATCTTTTGAAATGGTCCAGTTGTTATTACTTGCGAGTGCCTTGAAATAATAGTCAGCCGCCAGCATTGAATCTTTTTCTGCACCCTCGCCAAATTCGTAAACATAACCCAGTTGGTTCTGTGCGTCGGATTGCCCCTGGGCTGCCGAAAGTCGGAACCATTTTGCTGCTTCCACCTTGTTGCGGGCAACACCAACACCAAGTGCATAAGTGCGGGCAAGTTGATACTGAGCCGCAGCATGGCCCTGTTTTGCGGCCTTCAGATACCATGTCCACGCATTGCCATCATTTTTTTGGACCGGGTTACCAATTCTAAATGTCTCTGCCATTTCAAACTGGGCATTGGCGATGCCGCTTGAAGCTGCGACCCGAAACTGAATATAGGCTTCGGTGGCGTTCGGTTCCACACCGGACCCGCTTTGTAGCGCTTTACCAAGTAAATACCTGGCGTTGTTGTCACCGGATCGCGTAGCTCTGCGATATAATGAAACAGCTTTGAACGGGTCTTTGGTTACGCCAAGGCCGACTTCATGAAGCCTGCCAAGGTTACCGGCCGCAAATTTATAGCCCTGTTCCAGCGAAGCTGTATAGAATTTTACAGCAGTTTCAAAATCTCTGGCGCGCTCATTGGCGCGGCCAAGGTGAAAGAGGGATCGTGAACTATCGGGATTTTGTGCAACGGCTTCTTCACATGCGGCAAGTGCTTTTTGTGCCCGCAGGGATTCAAAAACAAGTCCTTTGATACCTTCAGGATTATCCCTGTTGCCTGGAACCGCCGCAACAAGATCGCAGGCCCGGATTGCATTATCGTCCCCTGGCAAGCGATTGGTTGTTCCGGTCTTTGATTGCACAACTCCGTTTGGAACAACAGCAATTGCACGCTTTGTGCCACCAAGTGCCGCCAAACGCTGGATAGCAAGTGCCGCATGAAAGCTACCCTCGTATTTTTTTGCAAACAGCGCCAGCAAGGCCGTATCCGTGCTGGTTTGTATCAGGTCCCAGGAGCGTTCCGCTTCACTCGCAAGGGCCGATACTGATTGCACATTGGTTGTTGGAGATTGCAGGAAGGCAAAGTCGTCGGTGAGAGATTCATTAGTCCAGGGTATTTGTCGGCCGTTGGTAACGGCTTTCACATCCTTGCGCACCCGGCGCATTAATTGTGCGACATCAAGGTTGGGTGTCGTGATGTGTTTTAACAATGATGTGGTGAACGGGCTGTTCTGACCAGTGCCGTCGAGTGCGACATTCCCCGGCTGGGTGGCGTATCCGATGAGAGTTCCAGACCCGCTGTCAATCGGAGCGAGGCCTTTACCTACTGCGGCGGAACGGGTGCCCATGTTTCGTGCAAGGGATTTTGCCATCGGATTGTCCCGGCATGCATCCAGAAAGACCAGGTTGATGCGGGTTTCGCGTTCCATGGCTCCCATGATTGATGACAGTGGAATTGCTTCAAAATCGAGGTCGTTTTCATCTTCAATCCGGGCATCTATCGGAGCGAGATAATTTCGCCCGCCGACCTGCAGACCATGTCCGGCGTAAAAGAACAGCGCGACGTCAGCACCTCTGGTTTTTTTGCTGAATTCACGAATTTTGTCGATAAAGCCAATTCTGGTCAGGTCAATACCGTGCACCACGTCAAAATCGAGCGTAGCCAGGGTTGCTGCCATCGCATTGGCATCGCGCGATGGATTTTTGAGTTCGGATACATGTTTGTAGGCAGAATTACCAATGACAAGAGCGACACGGCCTCCTGCAAAAGCGGCACCGGTCAACAGGAGCGAAGCAAGGCTGGTTATAATTGCCAGAGAATGAAATCGAAACACGCAAGGTCCCTCGTGTTGTAATTANTTTGGGTGATGTGATGTCGGCAATTCCCGATCGCCGGCACCGATTTAATATTGGTCAGGCTCAACTATTGCAGCSACAAAGACTYTTCATYGCTGCTTTGGTTCCCGAACCCATCGATCCGTCTATTTTTCCGGAATAATATCCGTTGGTTTTCAGTTTTTTCTGTAAGGCGATTGCCGTATTTTTACGCCAGCCGTTTTTGATCATCGGCCATTTGTCACCACCCGAGAGAGCTTTGTAGTAGAGATCAGCAGCAGATTGGGAGCTGGCTGTTACGCCTTTGCCATATTCATACATTGCGCCAAGTCTGGCCATGCCACGTGCGTGGTTCTGATCRGCCGATTTTTTGTACCATCTAAATGCAAGACTGTGGTTTTGGGTAACGCCATGGCCRAATTCGTACATATAACCAAGGTTAGACTGGGAGGCCGCGTAGTTCAGATCTGTCCCCTTGCGGTACCATTGTACAGCCTGGGTGTAACTTTTTGTGACGCCCTTGCCGTGRAAATAGATGTTACCCAGATTGTCATGCGAGGCAGCATGCCCCTGTGCCGCGGCYACYCTGTACCAGTGAACAGCTTCGGTATAACTCTGATTGACACCTATGCCGTGATAATAGGAGTTCCCCAGATTGTCCTGACTAATCGCGTAGCCGAGTTCAGCGGCGCGTCTGTACCATTTGACTGCTTCAGTACGGTTCTGAACGACGCCGCGACCACCATAATAAGCGCTGGCAAGACTGTTCTGCGCATAGGTGTGTCCGGCTTCCGCTGCGATGCGGTACCATTTGGCAGCTTCAACCAGGGTTTTGTCGACGCCCAGACCCGAGTTGTACATGAAGCCCAGATTGCTGGCAGCAAATGCGTAGCCATCATCAACGGCACTTTTATACAAACGTCGGGCTTCGGGGTAATTTGCGCCATGATGCAGAACCCGGGCAAGATGAAACCGCGTGCGTAGATGGTCCGGGTTATCCTGTACGGCTTGTCGACAAGCAGACAATGCGGTTTTTTTGTTGATATTCCCCCAGTTGACCGGTGCGACGCTGGATGGGTTGTCCTTGTTAAAACTGTCGGCAGCAGCAACATCACAGGCGTTGATGGAAAGGGAACGCGATTGCGGCCTGTCTCCGGTGTTCAGGATAGCAACCCTGGTTCCCTTCAATGCAGCAAGCCGTTTTTTGGCAAGACTTGCATAAAAAGTTCCTCCAAAACTATCAATGAAGGCCTCCAGCAATTCAGCATCCTTGCTATTCTTAATGAATTCCCATGCGCGGCTTGCTTCGCTGGCAGTTCCCGGAACTACAGGTGTTACAGTGATCTGACGGTTGTCATTTGCTGTGTCTGTTGACGTTGTCAGGAACGCAAAATCGTCGGTGAGGGATTCATTGGTCCAGGGGATTTGCCGTCCGTTTGTTACAGCCTTAACGTCCTTGCGCACGCGGCGCATAAGTTGCGCGACATCCAGGTTCGGCGTGTTGATGTGTTTTAACAAAGCCGTGGTGAAAGGGCTGTTGAACGTGCCCTCGCCATCCAGCGCAACATTGCCGGGTTGAGTGGCAAAGCCAATCAGCGTGCCTGAACCTGTATCAATTGGGGCGAGACCCTTGCCGATTGACGTGGACCTTGTGCCCATGGATCGGGAGAGACTGCGTGTCATCGGATTGTCACGACAGGCATCAAGAAAAACAAGATTGATGCGTTCCTCACGTTCCATCACGCCAAGGATTGCAGACAATTGTATCGCTTCAAACTCCAGATCGGTTTCGTCACCGATTGTTGCATCGATTGGTGCGAGGTAATTTGAGCCGTTTACCTGTAGGCCATGTCCCGCATAAAAGAATAGCGCCACATCCGCCCCTGCCGCCGCGCGGGAAAATTCCCGGATCTTGCGAACGAAGCCGGATCGATCAAGATTGATGCCGCGTACGACTGTAAAATCCAGTCTTTCCAGGGAATCCGCCATGGCATTGGCGTCGTTTTGTGGATTGCGCAATGGAGCGACTTTTGTGTAGGCCGAATTGCCAATGACCAATGCGACACGGGTTGTTGCCTGGGCCATTATTGAGGTTGCCAGTACAAGGATCAGTGATAGCGCGAAGCGCATGGACAAGCGTAACATTGTCTTTCTCCCATTGGGGCAGAATTCATTGGTTGCTGGCAGTATAGTGCGGGATGGTCGTTCCCATAGCACTAATGTACCGCCAGCTTGTGTTGAGCTGATAATCCAACAATCGATCTGAACCTTTTATGAACGGAATTGCCGCGCTGGTAATGCTGATTTTTCAATCAGGGTCAGCATAGAGATCAGCCCGTGTTGGAGGTAGTCCAGACGGACCCTTGGAGCGTTTGGAGACAAGTGTCTGGAAAATATTCAGCGTACCACGCGAGAACGCGAGGGATACCCCGGTAAGATACAACACCCAGAGACGATAGCGTTCGGCGCCGACCTCACCGATAGCTTCCTCCTTGTTGTCCATTAGATTGCGTGCCCAGATTTCGGTAGTTCTGGCATAGTGCTCGCGCCAGGCCTCAATGTCATGGACTTCAAAGCCGTAGGCTTCAAGGTTTCGGGCAGTCATGCCGATATGATCCACCTCGGCTCCGGGGAAGATGTATTTGAGCATGGAATTATATTCAGGACGCTTGCGATTGAATTTTGCATCGGTCTTCTTGCCGCGTCGTGTGATGGCGTGATGTAGATAGAGACCTTTAGGTTTCAACAGGCGATTGACCGTCTGGAAATACTTCTGATGATTGGCTATGCCTACATGCTCAAACATTCCGATGGAGGCAATCTTGTCAAAATTGCCTTCCAGCAAATGGATATCCTTGAGTTCCACACGAACCCGGGATTCAAGACCGCGTTCCATAATGTTTTGCTGTGCAAGATCAGCTTGTTCTTCGGCAAGCGTTACCCCTACTGCGGTCACGCCATATTTCTCTGCCGCATAACAAATCAACGCACCCCAGCCGCAGCCGATATCAAGCAGGTGGTCTCCGGGTTTCAGACGTAATTTCCGGCAAATCATTTCCAGTTTGTCTTGCTGGGCGGTGGCGAGATCATTTTCAAGGTTCCGAAAATAGCCGCAGGTGTAGACCATGTCCGGGTCAAGGAAGAGCTGATAGAACCGGTTGGAAACATCATAATGATATGCAATGTCGTTTTGGCCGCTGCCGTCACCCGAAGTCGCGCCTTCACCCTTGACAGTTAGTTGTTGCTTTTTTGTGCGAGCAAACAACAATGGCAGGGCGGTTTTGAAAAGCAGGGTTTTATCAAGTTTTTTAAGCAGCGCTTTGGTTTTACCCTTTGGCCGGCATGCAGCGAGATCGAACAGCGAGCCTCCGCGAATTTGCAAACCGCCGGACAAATAAAGATCGATTATCGTTTGCAATTTGGGGCGGCGTATCAGCCGTGTCAGGGCGTGTTCATCCACCAGCGCCAGCCGCAAGCCTGTAATGTCGCCTGTCGATGCAGGTATGGTGGAACCATCCCATAGCTGAAAGCCAAAATCGAGATCCAGCGCCTCGTGTAAATGCGAAAGAGCTCGCGTTGCAGCATTTATCGTACGGCTTTGTGTAGACACAGACATTCAAATTTTCCACCAGATCATTTATTGACCAGCACCTTAACAAGCAAAAGTCAGGGTGCAAGCCTGAATACGGGAAAACAGATAAAGGTTCTCTTGATGGTCAGAAGGCGTTACACCCTGTACCAGGGAGTGTGTCATGGAATCAAAGACTTACGATTACATCATTGTTGGTGCGGGTTCCGCCGGGTGTGTGCTGGCCAACCGGTTGAGCGCCAATCCCGGGGTTTCGGTGTTGCTAATGGAAGCCGGTGGAAGTGATCGCTCGATATTCATTCAGATGCCATCTGCGCTGTCCTACCCAATGAATATGTCCCGGTTTAACTGGGAGTTTTTGTCCAATGCCGAGCCGGGTTTGAACGACCGGCAGATAATCTGCCCGCGGGGCAAAGTGCTTGGCGGTACATCCTCAATCAATGGCATGGTCTATGTACGCGGCAATGCCTGCGACTTTGACCAATGGGAGACGCTGGGCGCGAAAGGCTGGAATTATGCATCCTGTCTGCCCTATTTCAAAAAGGCAGAAACCTGGTTTAAAGGCGGCGATGAATATCGTGGCAGTGATGGTCCGCTTGCAACCAATAACGGCAATGACATGCAAAATCCGCTTTATCAGGCGTTTATCCAGGCGGGTGTTGAGGCGGGTTATTCTTATACAGCGGATTACAACGGTTACCAGCAGGAAGGCTTTGGCCCGATGCATATGACTGTGAAAGACGGTGTGCGCTGGTCGAGTTATAACGCTTATATTAAGCCTGTTCGCGATCGCAAAAACCTGACCATCATTCGTAATGCAACAACACACAAAATACTGATTGAAGATTGTGTTGCGAAAGGGGTTCGGTATCAGGTCAGGAAACAGTCACGGGACATTAAAGCCAACAGGGAAGTTATACTTTGTGCCGGGGCTGTTGGCTCTCCGCATTTGCTACAGGTGTCTGGCATTGGACCGCAAGCTGTATTGAAATCAGCTGGTGTTGAATTGATCCATGATTTGTCTGGTGTGGGAGAAAATCTACACGATCATCTTGAGGTGTTCTTTCAGTTTCGATGTAAAGAACCCATCACGCTTAATGGTGAACTCGGCTTGTGGCAGAAGTTTTTAATTGGTGCGCGATGGCTGCTGACCAAAAAAGGACTTGGCGCGACCAACCACTTTGAATCCTGCGCTTTTATTCGTTCAAAAGCCGGGATCAAATGGCCTGATATTCAGTATCATTTTCTACCTGCTGCGATCAGCTATGATGGTAGTTCGGCATTCGAAGGGCACGGATTACAGGTGCATGTCGGGCCAAATAAACCAAAGAGTCGTGGGTATTTGCGGATAAAATCCGGAGAGATTTCGGAGAAACCTGAATTGCAATTCAATTACAATCAACATGAAGATGATCGGGAAGCTTTTCGTGCCTGCATTCGTCTGACCCGGGAAATTCTCAATCAACCTGCCATGGCGCGATATTGTGATGGAGAAATACAGCCGGGCATTAATGTCATAACCGATGATGAAATCGATGCCTGGGTACGGGAAAAAGCCGAGAGCGCCTATCACACGACCGGGACCTGCAAAATGGGCTCTGTTGATGACCAAATGGCTGTTGTTGATCATCAGTGCCGGGTGAGGGGCATCAGGAATTTACGCGTTGTTGATAGCTCGATCTTCCCCGAGATCACCAACGGTAATCTCAATGGGCCGACAATTATGGTCGCAGAGCGGGCGGCCGATATTATTCTGGGCAAGGAAATGTTGCCTCTTTCCGACGCGCCCGCATTTGTGCATCCCGATTGGGAAACTTCGCAGCGTTAGTTTGTGCCGACCAAACCAACGGCGGCACGGCCTTCTTTCGTCTTGATTGAGAAATCTGTCCCACGATGTTGATCTGCATCTGGTGTGCAGAGCCATGCAATGGCGCGAGCAACCCATTCAGGTGAAATGTGAACTGAAGGATCGAGCTGGCTGACCGGGTTGATTCCCGATGCCCTGATTTGCACCTGCATATCTGTCGTGACAGTTCCAGGGCTCAGGCCGATTACCCGGATGCCATCTTGCCGATATTCCTTGTCGGCCACCCGGGTAAGAGACAGAACCGCTGCTTTGGTGGAGCAATAATGGCTCCAGCCTTCAAGGGCCCCGGTTGCGGCTCCCGAGCTGATATTGATGATTGTGCCGCCATTCAGCTTCAGCATTTCGGGGATAGCAAATCGCAGGCCGTAATAAACACCCTTGTAGTTTACATCGACAACTTTGCACCAGGCTTCAGGATCGCTATCGGCGAGGCGCGCAATCGGGTCAATCAGTCCAGCATTGTTGATGCTG
>JAESRR010000264.1 GCA_016764535.1 Cohaesibacteraceae bacterium
AAATGGATTGCAAACACAGGTAATCACACTTGGTCCTGATGTGCTTAATGAACAGCATCCGCAAGGTATTGTTCCTGCAAATGCATGGCAGTCTGCAAAATCTCTGGGCGATTGGACTTTGGTTGGATGTACGGTCGCTCCGGGATTTCAATTTGAAAGTTTTGAACTTGCGGCACCTGACTGGTCGCCAGATCCTTGACCATTTTTGAATAACATGGATTTTGAAGCCAGAATTGCCCCGATTGTGATGAGCATTGCAGCCACACCAACAACCCAGGTTGGCTCGGCAATCCCCGCCGCTATCAACACTGCTGTAGACAAAAGAGGAGCCGCATAGGACGCTGCACCCAGCAACTGAATATCTCCATGTTTTACACCATGGTCCCAAACATAGAATGCTGCCCCGACCGGCATTAATCCCAGAGCCAGAACAGCCATCCATTCAATATTGCCAGAAGGCATCACCGTATCTTCCAGAGCAAAATGACAAATCGCACTGAGAACAGCTGTGACGAAGCAAAATACCACGACAGTATCTGTTGGTACCGCTGCATATTTTCTTGAAATTACAGAATATCCAGACCATGTCAGCGCACAAACCAACGCTGCAAGATAGCCGGGAATGTACTCTGTTTTCAATGATATCTGATTGCCACCTGTAACAATCAATACACATCCTGCCAACCCGAGCAATGCACCGCAAATATGGTACCAACGGAGTTTTTCTCCTGGAAGCAATGCTGAAAATAGTACGATGAGCAGAGGCCATAAATAGGCAATCAAGCCTGCTTCAACTGCCGGAGCGTTTCTCAAAGCAGTGAAATAGAAATAGTGATACCCAAACAACCCCCCAATACCTGTGATCCAGACCATTGGCGGTTGCCTCAGAGCTTTGATTCCCCCGGGGCGAAAAATCCAGGACACCAGCCCCATGCTCGACCCGACCAGAAAAGTCATTGCGGTAAGCTGGAACGGCGGAATCTTTCCCGTTGAAACAGTAAAGAACGCCAATAATGCCCACATCAGAATGGCTAAAAATCCGATGAACGTTGCAAGCATTTTTTTTGACATTCAATACTCCAGATCAAGACAGGGCCGAGATTGGGTCGGGTATCTACAGATGATCAGATTAACCAGACAGGTAGCCAACAATTGTGTTGGATTAATCCCGTTCAACTGTCAGAGCGACGCCCATTCCGCCGCCAATACACAATGTTGCGAGACCCTTTTTAGCGTCCCGCCGCTTCATTTCATGCAGCAGTGTCACAAGAATACGACAACCGGATGCCCCTATTGGATGGCCGATTGCGATGGCACCGCCATTAACATTGACAATTTCCGGATCCCAGCCGAGTTCCTTGTTTACAGCACAGGCCTGGGCCGCGAACGCTTCGTTTGCCTCGACCAGATCCAGATCACCAATGGACCAACCGGCCTTTTCCAAAGCCTTGCGAGACGCCGGTATTGGGCCTGAGCCCATGAGCGCCGGATCAACACCCGCTGTAGACCAGGATGCGACGCGGGCAAGAGGTTCAATGCCCCGTTTTTTTGCTTCAGCCCTCGACATAAGAACAACCGCAGCTGCTCCGTCATTTATCCCCGAGGCATTGGCCGCAGTCACCGATCCCTCGCGATCAAACGCCGGTCTTAATTTTTCCATGTTTTCAATGGTCGCGCCGTGACGGATATATTCATCCTGATCAACAATGGTTTCCGAACGACGTGACTTCACGGTGTAGGGAATTATTTCATCGTTAAATCGCCCGGCCTTCTGCGCCGCTTCGGCCTTGTTCTGGGAGGCCAATGCAAATATATCCTGTTGCTCGCGGGATATCTCCCATTTTTCCGCAACATTCTCGGCTGTGATTCCCATATGATAGTTATTGAACGCATCCCACAATCCATCCCGGATCATGGTATCAATCATTTGGTAATCGCCCATTTTATGACCAGCCCGCAAATATGCAGCGTGGGATGACAGAGACATGTTTTCCTGACCACCGGCAACAATGACATTTGCATCTCCGCACATGATTTGTTGCATACCAAGTCCAATAGCCCGCAATCCTGATCCGCAAACCTGATTGAGAACCCAGGCCGAGGTCTGATGTGGAATGCCAGCATTTATGGAAGCCTGRCGGGCCGTGTTCTGGCCCTGTGCAGCGGTCAGGACCTGMCCCAGAATAACTTCGTCCACATCAGCACCCTGTACATTGGCGCGCGTTAATACAGCTTTGATGATCTCTGCACCCAGGTCATGCGCAGGCACTGTTGCAAAGGCACCATTGAAGGCTCCCACTGCAGTCCGGGCGGCAGAAACAATGACAATATCCTGAGCAGAAACCATTTAGGGAACCTTCCAAATACGGGTAAGAANTTTGACAAATGCGGGCAATAAACTGACGTCGCCGTCATATTGCACAGGTCGGACAGGGGCGTAAAGCAACAATATATCGTGCCGCAATTACTCTGATGAYTGCCGCCAACATCGTCGTCAGAAGAAATTTATTACGTGGAAATTACGGATTTAAGTCAATGCATCGGTGGATTTTGGCAATGTTAAATCCTTGCGACAGACCTGTTGTTTTTTATCATTTGCCCAGGGTCTTTCTGCCTGTGCTGATCCAAAATAAAACCCTTGCAAATATGTAACACCTATATCTCTTAGCAATTCTGCAGATTCAAGATCCTCTACCCACTCTGCAACGGTTTCAACACCCAGCTCCTTTGCCAGATTTGTAAACATTGTCACAAAAGCCCGATCTTCCGAACTTTCCCTGATGGATTTAATGAATGAGCCATCGATTTTTACAGAATCAACACTGAGTGCCTGGAGGTTTCTAAATGAAGTATATCCAGATCCAAAATCATCAATTGCCACCTGGCAACCAAGTTCCTTGAGGGTAGAAACAAAACGTGTTGCTTCTTCCAGGTGTCGGATRGCTGCGGTCTCGGTTATYTCAACTGTCAACCGACTTGCGATTCCCGGATGCCTGGATGCAAAAGCACATAACAAAGATAACCATTCAGGATCGGTCGCACCTTCCGGCGAGACATTAATGGCAAGTCTGCATTCTTCATATCTTGCCAATTGATCCAGTGCAATTTCCAGCACCCGAAAATCCAGCAATCGCACAAGACCGAGCTTCTCACAGGTTTCCACAAATGGCCCGGCCGCCATTATTTCACCACTGGTGCTGCGCACCCGCAACAACGCTTCATAATGATGAACCTGGTGATCGCTCGCTGTAACAATTGGCTGATAGTATAATTCAATGCGCCGCTCATTGACTGCTCTGATGACTTCATCTGCAAGTCGCGCATCCCGCAAACGTGTTTTTTCGAGATTTGGACTCGGTAAATATTCACAAAAACTACCTGGCAGATTTGAACGCGCTTCTCCCAACGCCTGAAGCGCTTTGGTTTCAGCACCCCTGACGCGCCTTGCATGTCGGGGAACAAGAACTCCGCCGATAGATATACTCACCAGAACTGTTCCCAGACGGGTTTGAAACATTTCCTCTCTTACCGCCGCAATGAATCTTTCTGCGGCAATCTGCATGTCTTCTTCGGTGCATTTTCGAAGCAACAAACCTATTTTGTTACCGGCAAGCCGACCGGCGCAATCCGCTTCACGCAAACGAATTTTCAATCGATGTGCTACAGCAGCAATAACATCGTCAGCAATGTCAAAACCATATGCTTCATTTATGACCCGCAAATTTTCAATCTGCACAATCATCAAACACGTCAACTCTCGCTTTGTAGTACCTTCTTCAATTGCATTTTCKAGCTCAATGAGAAAACCCTGGCGATTGAGCTGTCCTGTTAAATCGTCCAGGTCACCCTGWGCAGCTATTTTTTGTCGCCCGTGTTCGGCACCCATTGCACGGACAACCCCGTGGGCGCGGGAAGGTCGGCCATCATCGCCGGCGAACCAGCGCCCGGTGTCTTCTATCCAGAAAGGTGCTTCAGACTCCCCAATATCAGGGGACAACGCATAGTGAATTTGGWAGGGCACACCGTCACCCGTATCAGTTTCGCTACAGTGTTTGAGAAAATCCCAGCGACAGGTATCGCTACAGGCATGCAGACAGGATTTGTATTGTGCTCCGGTAGCAATGCTGCTCAATGACAGCATCCCCAGTATTTGAGGCGCGTTACCACTCCAGTTTAGTCTGTCATTCACAAGGTTCCATTCATACACGGTCTCACCAACCGATGTCAGAATGTCTCCGCCACTCGGGCGATCCTTATTCAATGAGCGCGAATTTTGCGCTATCATTATGCTTCACCTTGTTTTTTCCTCTTCAAATAAGTTGCGCGTCCTCGCAACTCCGAAGCTGTTTCAAGACTTATCCAAGCTAAATGACCAGTGGTTAACAATATTTATAGAGATGACACCGAGGTTCACAAGATCCGGGCAATTGGTGGTCATGGTTAACACAAATGAAATTTATGGTACGGGTGTTGCATTAACTTCTTGTTAAGACTTTCACAAACGTGAACTGTCCCAAATGTGTACAAGAGGCGTATCAAAATGACCAGGATCGGGAACGCGACAGCCCAAATCATCCCAATTCAAAAGCCCGGGTTTCAAAACAGGCGACATCAGCAGCCACAAATTGATCCTTCTGCCCGTCAAAACGGTACTGTACAGAAATCTGTGCCGGCGCAATCAAATCAAGCCACTTTTGGTTTGCCACGTTTAAACGGTGAAACCGTTGTTGCCATTCATCATGTTGTAATCGCAATGCGTCTTCCACATGCTCGTGTGAGAAACAGAACTTCATCTCACAACGCGGCCCGGGCCTACACTCAATCAAAACGTCGWGTRGCWGATCATCCAACCTGGACRGTTCGCCGTCAAAGYTGACAATCAATAACCAATCGCACAACCRTCCTTGCGAGGATCAGACCCGGCGATAAGACAATTGTTATTGTGATCAAACTGGATTGCCTGGCTACCACCAATTGCWGCAGGWGCKCGCTGYACMCTGTGTCCCAGKTTTGCMAGYCCYTCCAGGGTYGMCCGGGGGAAACCATCCTCGACACTTATACGTCCATCATCTTCCCAAAACGCCCGGGGTGCATCAATKGCCTCCTGCACGTCCATGCCGAAATCAACAATATTGGACAAYACGTGRGCRTGTCCCAATGCCTGGTAGGCACCACCCATCACACCATAACAAAGAAATGGTTTGCCATCTTTACGCACCATKGCCGGGATGATGGTATGGAAYGGCCGCTTGCCTCCGGCGATGCAATTTGGRTGATCAGKWTCCAGAACAAACCCGGATCCTCTATTTTGCAATGCGATRCCATATTCGTTTGTGACGATCGCRGAYCCAAAACCGTGAAAYACCGAATTAATAAACGATACCGCCCTGCCTTCGGAATCTACAATACTCAGATAAATTGTGTCAGATTGTTTGATTGTTACCGAAGGGAGAATTTTCAAACGTCCGGTTCGGGATATTGAACCAGCAAGCTCCTTTGCCCAGGACTTGGATATAAGGTCGCCAACTTCTGCTTTCATATAATCCGCATCTGCAATGTGTGCATTACGGATCGCATATCCTATCCGGCCTGCTTCCAGTTCAAGATGCATCCTTTCGGGGCCCGCGGGATCAAGAGAAGCAAGATCAAAGTTTTCAAGAATATTGAGGATGATCAATGCAGCAAGGCCCTGGCCGTTGGGCGGCAGCTCCATCACCTCATATCCGCGATAAGTACTTGAGATCGGCTTTACATCCAACACGGACATTGACGCGAGATCCTCGTGTACCAACAGTCCTCCATGTTCTTTGACTGTGCTGATAATGTCGTCAGCAACAGGACCAACATAGAATCCCTTGATGCCATTTTTTGCTATCTCGCCAAGGGCGCGTGCCAATCCAGGGGATTTCAGTAATGTACCTGCCAAAGGYGCTTTACCATCCTGGAGAAAATGTTTTCGAGCCCCCGCATTTTTACCAAGACGCTCGACCATACCCGACCAGTCTTCTGCTACTCTTGGCGCAACCACATATCCGTCTCGCGCATAGCCGATCGCAGGCTGCAGGAGATCGCCAAGGTTCTTGCATCCAAATCCTGATACCAGAGCTTCCCAGCCGCTTACTGCACCGGGAACAGTTACAGAATGGATGCTGTCCGGACCAATTTCAGAAATACCCTGATCACTGAACCATGMAGGATCAGCGGCCATTGCAGCAGGTCCGGAAGCATTTAATCCGTGCACAGTTCCATCAGGCTCGCTGATTATCGCAAAACAATCTCCGCCAATACCGGTCATATGCGGCTCGACCACTGCGAGAACAGCGGCTGCTGCTATCGCTGCATCGGCTGCATTGCCGCCTGCTTTCAAAACATCCAGAGCTGTTGCCGTTGCCAAAGGATGTGAAGTCGCGCAAGCCGCGTTGGTGGCATAAACCGCCGAGCGTCCGGGATTCTGGAAATTACGCATAACTGTAAACCTGACAAGATTACGAGATGATCCGGGCGACCATCAATTTGAAGAAGTGCAGACCAGCTTGAATTAACCGGTATGACCGATGGTCATATCCCGGCGGGCTGTACGAATGGTAATTGAAAATCCGGCAATCACATCAATCAGGGAAATAATCATCAATATGAAGAATACAGATGTTGCCGCTTCCGCGACCAACAAAAATTCGATCAGGAATACAATAAACAACAACGTTGAAAGCAGATGGTCAAAAATTGATCCCATATTGGATCTGGTTGCTTTTAACACTTCAACGAATAGCAGTACCAACCCGGCTGTAATCATCATATCACCGAGTGTCATGGTCCAGCGCGCATCGGATACCATATTAACCGTAAATATCGGTGTAACCCAGGGGTCACCACCCGCAGGGCCAACGATGCGCATTGCAAAAAGATTGTATACAGCGAACGGTGCAAGCAACAAAGGGATATTGAGCAGCATGATGTTTCCTTCTAATCCTGCTTTGCTTCTTAGAACATAATCCGGACAAGATAAAGTCAACACTACAGCTACATATGTGCAAATAGAAAAAGGCCGGTTACCCGGCCTTCATATCAACGTTAATTTCAACGGAAACTAAATGCTGTCTTTTGCTTCAAGGATCTGACGACCACGGTACATACCGGTCTTGAGATCAATGTGATGCGGGCGACGAAGTTCGCCGGAATCCTTGTCTTCTGTATACGCATTTGCCTTAAGTGCGTCAGTTGACCGACGGAAACCGCGCTTCATCCGCGATACTTTTTTCTTTGGCACTGCCATTGTCAAAACTCCAAAATCGCCTCAGGCATATTAGTAATGCATGAGCGGGCGCGTCCAATTCCAGGGGAATTCGCGCCGTTATACAGTCCCAATCAGCTTTTGGCCAGACCGGTTCTGTTTTTTTAGCAGAATTAGACTGCCAATTCGTGCGCCGTCTTAGCCTGGAATAATCCGGCTTTCAAGCCTTTCCATCATATCTCGTCGTAAACCGGTTAAAATGACAATATCTCAACAAAAACCTGGTGTATTTATTGTCAGGAACTGATCCACACCGATCGCGAAACAATCGGGTTTTCAATTTAAGCAAATTGATGGCCTATCTGCCCTACCGACATCCAGCAATCGTGTTTTGGACACCTCCTCATACTGCGGCTTGACGCTCCAGGCATTCTCGGGCATGTCCGTGCCAGCATATATGTAAATGTGCATGGAAGGCCCCGTCAAAGATGCGCAATTTTCAAACCGTCCTGCAGCAAGATGCCGATACAATTCATCATTTCCTTCTGCAATGTTTGAGCGATGATACGCTGGCAGATGAGCAGGCAAGACCCTCAAGATTAATGCAGGCAGTCCGTCATGGCACCCTGAACGGAGGCAAGCGCCTGCGTCCATTTCTAGTGCTCGAAACGGCACGTTTATTTGGCTGTAATCCCGATTATGCGATCCGGGTCGCAGCTAGTCTGGAATGTGTACATTGTTATAGTCTTATCCATGACGATTTGCCTGCTATGGATAATGATGATCTGCGGCGCGGGCAACCGACTGTTCACAAACGCTTTGATGATGCCACAGCCATACTGGCGGGTGATGCTTTACTGACGTTCTCATTTGACCTGCTTGCCGATCCCCAAACACATCCTGATGGCAGCATACGCTCGGAACTGGTACTGGCATTGTCACGAGCGGCTGGAATGGGTGGCATGGTTGGTGGTCAAATGCTCGATATACAATCAGAGGGCTACACTTGTAGCGCAACTGAAATTCGTAAGATGCAAGCAATGAAAACCGGCGCCCTCATACGCTATGGATGCCTCGCGGGAGCGATCCTTGGAGAAGCTGAAGATAGCGACAAACATCGTCTTTTACGCTTTGGCGAAATAACAGGCCTTGCATTTCAACTCGCGGACGACATCCTCGATATGACCGCGACCGAGGAAGAGCTGGGAAAAACACCGGGCAAGGATAATTCAGCCGACAAGGCAACCCTCGTGAGCYTAAATGGGCTTGAYGMCACCAGAGTTGARCTACAAAAACTGGTTCAGGAAGCCGAAGAATTRCTTTCCCCGCTTGGCGACAAGGCATCCTGCCTTATCGAGGCMGCCAGGTTCATTGCAAMCCGCAAATCATAATATCAATGATGTAAACTACTATTGCCGTAGCGTTTCTCGATATAATCCAGAACTAACTGATGAAACTCATTGGCAATATTTTCACCTCTTAACGTCAGTGCTTTTTTACCGTCAATGAACACCGGAGCAGCTGGCGATTCTCCTGTACCGGGCAAGGAAATWCCRATATCRGCATGYTTGCTCTCTCCYGGACCGTTGACGATGCAGCCCATAACAGCGACATTCAGTTCCTCAACACCMGGATATTTGGTTTTCCATTTKGGCATTTCTTCACGAATGAATGCCTGAATGTTTTGCGCRAGCTCCTGGAAAACAGTTGACGTGGTTCGCCCACAGCCTGGACATGCTGCAACAATTGGCACGAATGACCTGAAGCCCATGGTCTGCAACAATTCCTGCGACACCTGAACTTCGCGWGTRCGATCTCCRCCAGGYTCGGGGGTRAGAGAAATCCGTATCGTGTCACCAATMCCTTGCTGCAAYAATATTCCCATTGCAGCGGAAGAAGCAACTATGCCCTTGGATCCCATTCCGGCTTCMGTCAGTCCAAGATGCAAGGCATGATCAGATCGCAACGCCAGTTTGGTATAAACTGCAATCAAATCCTGKACCTGRCTAACTTTCGCACTCAGAACAATTTTATTGCGGYTTAATCCAATTTGTTCCGCKCGCTCTGCCGACAGCAGAGCSGACTGGATAATCGCTTCGTGCATCACCAATCGGGCGGAMACCGGTTGCTTCAGCGCCGAGTTTTGATCCATCARGCGSGTRAGCAACTCCTGATCAAGTGAGCCCCAGTTRACGCCAATTCGRACTGCCTTGTCATACTTGATTGCAAGTTCGATCATYGTTGAAAATTGTTTGTCACGCTTGGCTTTAAAACCAACATTTCCCGGATTAATGCGGTATTTGGCAAGAGCTTTGGCACAATCGGGATTTTCRSTTAGCAGTGTGTGGCCGATATAGTGAAAATCACCKATGAGCGGCACTTCAATACCAAGATTATCAAGTCGTTCTTTAATRCGTGGWACTGCCTTYGCTGCTTCATCACGATCCACAGTAATTCGCACAAGTTCAGAACCTGCTTTATGCAAAGCGGCGATCTGCGCAACAGTTCCATCGATGTCAACTGTATCGGTGTTGGTCATCGACTGAACCACAATTGGTCCATCACCACCGACGAGAACATTCCCGATCTCAACACCTACWGATTTGCGTCTTGGGAAGGGATCCTCAAAATATCTCATATCAACYGGTGCTTTGCTGTATCGGAAACGAACTGRCCATAAAACCTTAATTCACAAGTTTTATGTGGCGGSCCATCKGTATCTTGTCAAGYTTCATCGCAGAGACAAAWTGTCTMCAMAATYATAAACCACYYGYTWWYYCYGTTGTTTCAATCCGCAAASCGAAGCAACAAATCCTTGGCGTCTATCTGRTCTCCGGGCTTAATCARTAYTTCCGCAATTGTACCTGCTCTTTCGGAATGGATGGATGTTTCCATTTTCATGGCTTCAATTGAAAGAAGCACATCCCCTTCAAYAATTTCCTGCCCGGTTTTTACAGAAAGCGTTGAAATTACCCCTGGCATGGGYGCGGCAATATGATCGGGATTACCATCTTCGGCCCTTGGACGGCTGAGCGYYTCACCGCTGCCATRAGAYCTGTTGAGTATTTTCACAGAWCGAGGCTGACCATTCAATTCAAAGAACACTTTGACCTGACCKGTTTCGTCTGTTTCGCCAATTGCCTGRCAACGAATAATCAGGGTTTTGCCYTTTTCAATTTCAACGGCAATTTCTTCYCGAATTCCGATTCCATAAAAATAGACCGGTGTTGGCAAKGTACTTACCGGACCATATAACGCCTCGAKTTTCGCGTAGTCGGARAAAACCTTYGGATACATCAACCAGGCTGCAAAYTCAGTATCCTCGATGTCTCGTTCCAGTGAYTTTTCAACWCCCTTGCGTTCCGCTTCAAGATCAACTGCCGGKATCAACGAGCCGGGACGAACAATWATCGGYGTTTCGCCTTTCAGGACTTTATCCTGCAAGSCTTTTGGCCAACCGCCGGGAGGTTGCCCCAGATCACCACGTAACATCTGAACRACTGATTCAGGAAAAGCGACATCCTGTGTGGGGGAAAGCACATCGTCTGTGGTCAGCCCCGATGACACCATCAGCAGAGCCATGTCACCCACAACCTTGGAAGATGGCGTTACCTTTACAATATCCCCGAACATTACATTTACATCGGCATAGGTCTGGGCCACTTCATTCCAACGACTTTCAAGACCCATGGAACGTGCCTGTTCCTTAAGATTGGTAAATTGACCACCAGGCATTTCRTGCAAATAGACTTCGGAAGCTCCGGCGCGTAAATTGCTCTCAAATGGMGTATATTGGGTGCGAACTGCTTCCCAATAAAGGGAAATTTTCCGGATGGCTTGCCGATCAAGCCCTGTGTCCCGTTCTCCATTTTTTAGTGCCTCGACRATGGATCCAAGGCAGGGTTGTGAAGTTARTCCRCTGAAKGCATCCATCGCYGCATCAATCGCGTCCACACCGGCATCAATCGCCGCCAGCACTGTMGCTSCGGAAATGCCMGATGTGTCGTGAGTGTGGAAATGGATGGGGAGATCAACTTCATCCCGAATGGCACGAATAAGAGGCCCCGCTGCGGCTGGTTTTAACAGTCCTGCCATATCTTTCAGGCCAATAATATGCGCACCGGCATCTTTTAGTTCCCGGGCAAGACCTGCATAATATTTAAGGCTGTATTTTGATCTGTCCGGATTGTCGATATCACCGGTGTAGCAAATGGCGCCTTCACAAATTTTCCCGGTATCCAGAACTGCGTCCATGGAAACACGCATATTCTCAACCCAGTTCAGGCAATCAAATACGCGAAAAACATCTACGCCATTTTCCGCTGCCTGTTTGACGAAATATTGCACAACATTATCGGCGTAATTTGTATAGCCAACACCATTCGATCCACGCAGCAACATTTGCAGCAGTATATTGGGCACATTATCCCGAATTTTCTGCAAGCGTTCCCATGGACTTTCCGTTAGAAAACGCATGGCGACATCAAAGGTTGCGCCYCCCCAGCATTCCARCGAAAACAACTGTGGTAATGCGCGGGCATATCGATCGGAAATATCGACCAGATCACGGGTCCGCACGCGTGTTGCAAGCAAAGACTGATGTCCGTCCCGCATYGTKGTATCAGTGATYAGTGTTTTCTTTTGCCCGAGCATCCAGCGCGCAACACCAAGCGGCCCTTCTTTGTCGAGAATTTGTTTTGTGCCATCAATTTTATCTTGTGCAAAACGCGGCAATACCGGTGGAGCAGCTTCAGCAGGTGGTTTGGGCCGGCCCTTGACATCTGGATGGCCATTCACAGTGACATCAGCAAGGTAAGTCAATAATTTGGTTGCCCGATCCTGTCGTTCAACAGATTCAAATAATGCAGGGGTCGAATCAATAAAGCCGGTTGTATAGGTGTTATCAAGGAAATCGGGATGGCCTATGACATTTTCCAAAAAMGTCAGGTTGGTCGCGACACCACGAATACGAAATTCGCGTAATGCCCGGTCCATTCTTTTGATCACTTCATCGGAAGTTGGAGCCCAGGCYGTTACTTTCTCCAGCAACGGATCATAGAATCGGGTAATCACMGCACCTGAATAGGCGGTTCCTCCATCCAGCCGRATTCCAAAACCRGCTGCACCGCGATAGGCAGTWATCCGACCGTAATCCGGAATAAAATTCTGTTGCGGGTCTTCTGTGGTGATRCGGCATTGCATCGCRTGGCCGTTGAGTTTGATGGCGTTTTGRGCAGGCACGCCGGATCCCGGCTTCCCGATYTCYKCWCCTTCAAGTATACGWATTTGGGCTTTGACAATATCAATGCCAGTYACTTCTTCRGTRACAGTATGTTCAACCTGKATACGTGGATTGACCTCAATRAAATAAAARGCTCCMGTATCRATATCCATCAGGAAYTCGACMGTACCAGCTCCCACATAATYGGTGTGTTTACCRATTYTGACGGCRTATCCACACAGTTCCTGGCGYTGCGCTTCACTTARGTAAGGAGCSGGTGCTCGTTCAACCACTTTTTGATGGCGACGCTGGACAGTGCAATCMCGCTCAAACAAATGCACGACATTGCCGTGCTTGTCGCCGAGAATCTGGGCTTCGACGTGCCGCGCCCGTTCGACAAGTTTTTCGAGATATATTTCGTCCTTGCCAAACGCAGCCATGGCCTCGCGCTTTGCAGAAACGCTGCCTCTGACGAGATCTTCTTCAGTTCGAATAACCCGCATGCCGCGCCCGCCACCGCCCCAGGATGCYTTWAGCATGAGCGGATAACCAATTTTTTTSGCTATYATYWTGGTTTTTTCAATRTCRTCWGGCAACGGRTCCGAAGCAGGAACAACMGGGACWTTGCAGRCRATSGCRAGYTTTCGCGCWGAAACTTTATTMCCCAGAGAACGCATYGTTTTTGMAGWCGGACCRATGAAAATAAATCCGGCACTTTCGCAAGCATCTGCAAACTCGGGRCTTTCAGAAAGCAATCCATAACCTGGATGGATGGCGTCGACCTCAGCCTCTYGTGCAATYCGCAGRATTTCCTCAATAGACAAATAGGCTTCAACCGGCCCCATGCCTTTRCCAATTTGATAGGCTTCGTCTGATTTGAAACGATGRAGTGCCAGTTTGTCCTCTTGCGAGAAAACYGCAACGGTTCCWATTCCGAGTTCATTAGCAGCCCGGAAAATGCGAATAGCAATCTCTGAACGGTTTGCAACAAGAATTTTCCTGATGGTCAACTGCATCTCCAACCTGGACGAAAGGGGAATTTACCGCCTTGTAACGAGTAAGATGCAGCTTGAAAAGGCTAAATAACAGGCACAGATTGCGTCTTGCAGACCATCAATACGTGTTTTGTCAATCAACTTTCCAGATCAAATCAATCCGGCGAGAGGCAAGCATCTATGTCCACCCGGCGTGGCATCGGATCAACAGCACCAAATCCTTGCGTCGAAAGTCCACCCGCAGCGTTCGCAAAAGCCGCGGACTCAAATGGATCTTCCGTTTCAAGGAAACGCGTCAGGAACGCGCCATCAAACGTATCACCGGCACCTGTCGCGTCTATGGGGGTCACCCTGATAGCAGAGATCATTTTTTGTTCCGCAGATGTTGCCACTAGTGTACCTTCCGCGCCAAGGGTAAGTGCTACAATATTTGCGCCCAGAGCAATATAATGGTCAACAATTTCCTGTGGCGATTCCAGCCCAGTCAAAATTTTTGCATCGTCAAATCCAGGAAGCAGGATATCACTTTGCTGCGCGGCGGCATGTATCATCGCGCGTGCCCGTTCCAATGGCCACAATGGCAATCGGAGATTGGTATCAAAGGAAACAAGCGTTCKGTTTTTGCGCGCATGGGCTATTGCGGCAAACACACAATCAGCAGAACTGGCACTTGTCGCCAGACTTATACCGGATGTATGTAGAATATCAGCATTTGAAATGGCAACCAGTGGCAAGTCCGCTTCACTGATGAGGCTGGCAGCGGAACCTGCTCGCATATATGTGAAATTATGCCCATCCGTACTATGACTTACAAAATAAACTCCTGTTGGAGCCGTCAAATGGGTTGTTACCAGACTGGAACCAACGCCTTCTTTCATCCATAATTTTCTTAAATCGGCCCCAAATTTATCTTCGCCAAGGGAAGATATAACCCCTGCAGTCCCTCCAGCTCTAACAGCTGCGACAGCAACATTGGAAATATCTCCTCCAAAACCCATTTTGTAATCCATGGGTTTGTCAGAAGCGCTTTGATTAAACTCAACAAGCGGTTCTCCAAGACACAGAATTCCGGTCATAGTTACCTCGTGATTAATGCAGAAGAATGGAAGCCGGATTTGAAGTTTGATGACTATTACTGGGTTGAATTCGCAACAGGTGCTACAGCAAAATCACCAAAATCTATGTTCAGGAGCGATCTAACGCCGGGTTGATCCTGCGTCAGATCTGCAATGGTGTAGGCATTAAGCGCATCAAAAAATGCACTAAGAGCCTCTCCAAGAGCACGATTAAACTTACAATTTGACAAGAGTGGACAATCGTAACTTCCTGTATCAAAACAGGCGGCAAGATGAAAATTTTCTTCTGCCGTTTTAATTACTTCTCCGAGATAAATATCTTCGGCCTTATGCGCAAGGCGCACTCCGCCATTCCGCCCTCTCAAGGTTTCAATAAGCCCGCCTTCGACAAGAACAGGAAGTATTTTAAAGAGGTGATATTCTGAAATTGCATAAATTTTTGCGATATCACTGACTTTGCTATAGCGCCCGTCATTGGCGGCGCAATACATCAAAATGCGCACGGAATAATTTGCCTGTTGGGTAAGACGCATGAACGTTGTCCTGTTCTTTCAGCCGTGATGAATCCAGCAATGGAGCTTCTATAACCATATTAAGACGTTCTAAACAGAATATCCAGCCAATCAGCAAAAGTCATTCTCAAATTCTGAAATACACATTCATTGTCGCGTTTGATAAATTACAATTCTCCGATTTGTTATGACAACAAGTAATTCGCCAGTTATCATATAGATAGAACCAACATACCGTTTTGGTATGTTGCTGACATCCAGATTTTCAAATTTTCTATACAGATCATACCAAATCTGCGATATTACAACATTGGAACCATCACAATTCTCATCAGACAATGAGTAAAGTTTCTAGCCATGCTCAAATATCTTCCTTCACTTAGCGCCCTTCGAGCCTTTGAAGCGGCAGCCCGACATCGCAGTTTCACCAGAGCTGCCAGTGAGCTTGGCGTCACTCAAAGCGCCATCTCCAGGCAAATGCGCTCAATGGAAGACCTGCTTGGATTACGTTTATTTGAACGTACGGGGCATGGACTGGTGCTCACAGAAGCCGGTGATGTATATGCACTAAAAATTCGCGAAAAACTCCAGGACATCGAAACCGCGACACTGGAATTACTGGCCTACAGAGGACAGGGCGGCGAACTGACAATCGCCTGTTTGCCAACTTTTTCCAGCCGCTGGCTCATACCCCGACTGAATAAATTCACGACCAAACATCCAGAGATCCTGATAAATCTTGTTACTAAAATCAAACAATTTGATTTTATCAGTGAGAACATCGATGCCGCTTTTCACTTCGGTGAAGGAGCCTGGCCCGAAGCGATGACAGACCCGTTGATGGATGAAGAAATCGTTCCTGTCTGTAATCCGGATTTGCGCGTGAAGGGCACCAAAAAAGAAGCAGACAAATTGCTGCTCAACCAACCATTGTTGCAAATCACTTCGCGGCCAAATCTGTGGAACCACTGGTTCGGCAGCATTGGATCGAGTCATCCGCAACCCCATATGGGGCCACGTTTCGAGCATTTTCACATGGTGATTCGTGCAGCAGTTACCGGAATGGGAATTGCTTTATTGCCGCGCCTTCTTATTGAAGACGAGCTGGCAAAGGGGGAACTGGTTACTCTTTCGGAAGAACATATACGTAGCCCTGGCTCCTATCATTTTGTATTTCCACAGAGCAAGCGCGCCAACCCCAATCTACAAACATTCCGTACCTGGGTTGTTCGTGAAAGCAATCAGTTCAAACAAACCGAGAAACTTGCCCGTCAAAATCAATCATCTTGAATGAATTACGGTTCCGGTTGGCAATGCCGATGGCCAAACGCTGCCTGTACAAGGTTGCCATTATTGTTTAAACTTAAAATAATTCATAACAGAAGGTCATGAAAATCCGCGCCAAATGGCCAATACCATTGGATCATCATGAGTTATTAGAATACCTCACTGAGAATTATTCGTTTTCCATTGCTATTGGAAATCAGTATCACTTTTAGCAATCATCGATGTCAAACGACACATCGAATTTGAACAACAGGACCGCATGTCATGAGCACACCACAATTCAAATGGGATGACCCGCTGCTTCTCGTCGATCAACTTAGTGAAGACGAGCGCATGATCACAGATTCAGCCCGCGCTTTTTGTGATGAAAAACTCATGCCGCGAATTCTGGAAGCAAATCGCAATGAAACCTTTGATCCGCAGGTAATGCGTGATTTGGGAGCCATGGGATTTCTCGGCCCAACAATTCCGGAAGAGTATGGTGGAGCCGGTGTCAGCAATGTGGCTTACGGACTGATTGCGCGGGAAATTGAACGGGTTGATTCCGGATACCGGTCCGCGATGAGCGTACAATCTTCCCTCGTTATGTATCCTATCTACGCCTATGGGTCCGAAGAGCAGAGGAAAAAGTATCTACCAGCTCTTGCAACTGGCGAAATGATTGGTTGTTTTGGTCTGACCGA
>JAESRR010000186.1 GCA_016764535.1 Cohaesibacteraceae bacterium
CACCCGCTGTGTCACACTGAACTTGTTTCAGTGTCCATAGTTCAGAACCAAAGCCCCTAACAACTGTAGCGATCCACCTGAGCGCTGAACCGGTTTCAGGACAAACGGGAAGAAACGTGAAAGCAGTGCGTCATAACCAGCACATGGGTTTGCCGCAACGCCGAGCTATGGATGCTGATCTACATCAGCATGACAGGGTGGGTTCAGCAAAGTTGGAGAAACCCAAACAATCAGTAATCTGCTCCCGCATTGCCCCACCCTCTGTGTCACACTGAACTTGTTTCAGTGTCCATAGTTCAGCCACACAGCTTGTTTGATCTTTGCTTTGATAAACCTCCGGTGCAACACACATTGGTGCCTCAACCTGTCGCTTCAAACGTCTGCCGCCGCAACATGATACCAATAATCAATGTTATCACCATTGCAACACCCACCACAGGCAAAGTCAGCACGGCAATAGCCGTCCAGCCAAGCCCGGCATAGAGTGCACCCGAAGTAAACGCGGCAATTGTTGTTGTCAGCGATATCAGTGTATCGTTAATGCCCTGCAATCCGGCGCGTTCGTTAACGGACAGCAAAGTTTGCAACAGATAGGTGCCGCCGGTAAATCCAAAATTCCAGCCAATGCCGAGCAGGATAAGTGAACCGTAAAAATGCAACAAATGAACGTCAATTATCGCAATAATTGCCGAGAAAGCCAACAGCGCCATACCCACAAATATGATCAGGATCGGCCCAAACCGGTTGATCAACCAGCCGGTGAAAAACCCCGGCGCAAACATCGCCACCACGTGCCAGCCGATAACTTCGCCTGCCTGGGTTTCTGAAAATCCACTGTCCAGCATTGCAAGGGGTGTGGGGATCATCAGCACCGCCATAATTGCTTGCGCGATCGCCGCAGCGAAGATTGCAAACATCACCGGTTTGCGTTTCAGCACCGCCAGCACATCGACTTTCCTTGTTCCATCCCCTGAAGCAAGCGCGGGTTTTTTCAGGCGCAATCCCGATACCGGTAATATACCAATTAGCCCCAGCGCCGCGACGGCCAGATAAGCCCCGGCAAATACCGCCGTTTCAAGATAGTTTTTGGATATCTCGAAAATTTCCGGCGCGACCAGCGCCGCAACCAGGCCCGAGGCGAGCGTGAACGAGATCGCAGTGGATTTCCATTTGTCCGCCACAGCTTCCGCAGCAGCGAAACGAATATATCCAACGCACATCAAAGCGCCACCGAGACAAAAATGCGCCAGACAAAGCAACAGGAAACTCGACCAGACCAACGACAGGGCACCGAGCCCGCCGCCGGTTATAACAAGCAACGCGCCAACAAGAAAACCGGCTCTGCGTCCAAATCGTCCCATAAACAATGAGACCGGTGCGGCAAAAACCATTCCTGCAAAAAGCTGGATCGACGGAGGTAACGTTGCAAAGGCCTGATCCGACGCGAGATGGCTCCCTGCCAGAGCACCCAGAATGATCAACATCGGCATTGAAGCGCCAAGAATGATGTTACTGACCAGCAACAGTATAAAATTGCGATTAAACATGGAAACTCCATACTACTATTTGTGCCACCCGGGGCCGGGCCTGATCCGGCAAGAATCAAGACTTGACGAAACTGTTGTATCACAGCACTATTTGGCCATATTGACATTTAACCTTCAAATATGGACAATTTATGCGCAAGCTGGACATCTTTCTGTTTGATGGCGTCAACGCACTGGATGTAACCGGAGCGTCTCAGGCTTTTGACGTTGCGAGACGCGCAAACGGTCCCGCCTATGCGCTTTCATATGTCACCTTGTCCGGACAATCGGTCACGGCTTCCTGTGGGTTGCGCCTTGGTGCCGACGCGATATTGTCGCTAAAAAGTGAAGCTGATGATCTGCTGGTGCCAGGCGGAAGTGTTGATCCGCTGCTGCAGGAAACTTACCTGCTGAAAGTTATATCACAATGGCAGGATCGCAAGTCGGACGCACGGCTCATCTCGGTATGTTCGGGTGCATTGCTTCTTGCCGGAGCCGGAGTTCTGGATGGTCACAAGGCCACAACACACTGGTCACGGCGGGAACAGGCGCTGCGCGATTATCCTCAAATCGACTGGCAAACCGATGCAATATTTACCCAAAGCGAAACATTGTTCACATCGGCCGGGGTCACCGCAGGCATCGATCTTGCGTTGGCGATCATTGAACGGGATTGCGGGGAAACCGAGGCTTTAAAAGTCGCGCGCGAGCTGGTTGTTTATTTGCGCCGTTCCGGCGGGCAAACCCAGTATTCCGATTTGCTCACTGCACAATTCCCCCATGAAGATCGGATTGAGAAACTCATCGCATTGCTCGTTAGCTTCCCTGCACGCCTGTGGACGCTGCAAGCCATGGCCGACGCGGCAGGGATGACCGCACGCACCCTGACCCGGAAATTTCAGCACCGTTTTCGGATGCCGCCAATTATGTTTCTGGAGCAAATCCGGGTCCGGCACGCATCGGATTTGTTGACGTCAGGCACGCAACTTGCCCGGGCCGCCAGCCAAAGCGGATTTGGTGATATGCAGACGATGCGGCGCAGTTTCAAACGCCAGCTCGACATCACTCCGACAGATTTCATTCGCAATTTTACCCGGACAGAAGCATGATTCTCCGTGGCGCAAGCCGGAATGATTGAGTGCAATCGAACTCCATCCCACGCTGCCAGCCGGAGCTATGGATGCTGATCGACATCAGCATGACACAGTGGATGGAGCGATACCCGCATTACACAACAAATGCCGCTATGTTTCACCAACGTGAATACACCCTCCATGTCATTCCAGCGAAGGCTGGAATCCATAGTTCAGAACCAAAACCCCCGCCAACTGTAGCGATCTACCCAAGCGCTGGACCAGTTCTCGGTTGAACTGGAACCGGGTGCGCGAAACTGCATTGCTTTTAAAGACAGCCGTAACAATATCTTGTCAGCCAAATCGGCAGGGCTTATGGTACTGCCACACCGGGCTGGTATGCTGGCGGAGATAATTTCCCGGTCTGGCTGGTGGGTGATCTGACAAACCCGCTTGTTTATCAGCTCCTTGCGACCCCGACTGTTCCTGCCTGATGGATTATCATATATGAAAGCTATAGTTTTTGACCTTGATGGCACACTCATTGACAGTGCGCCTGACCTGCATCAGGCAGCGAATAAATTGCTGGCCGATCTGGATGATGACCCTCTGGACCTTGCAACAATAAGATCCTTCATCGGCAATGGTGTCCCCAAACTTGTCGAGCGCTTGCTTGCCGCGCGAAACAGGACGAAGGACATTGCGTTTCAGGCGGAGATGACTGAAAATTTTCTGGGCCATTACAATGCAGCGCTTTTTGACAAAACCAGAACCTATCCAGGTGTCATCACTTCCCTTGAAGTCCTCAAAGGCATGGATATTAAACTTGGTATCTGCACAAACAAACCAGAGCAACCAACCCTCGCCATTCTGGCAGGTTTAAATCTGAATCGTTTTTTCACCAGCGTTGTCGGGGGAGACAGTCTCACGGTTAAAAAACCCGCTCCCGAACCACTTTTTCGTGCCTTCAATGCGCTTGGAATCAATGCCGACATGCAGTATTCAGACTGTCTTTATGTCGGGGACAGTGAAGTGGATCAGGCAACAGCAAAAGCGGCAAATATTCCGTTTGCATTGTTCACTGAAGGGTACAGAAAATCCTCCCTTGAAGACATGGCATGTGAGAAAACCTTCAGACATTTTGATCAATTGATAAAAATGGTGCGACCTGGTTGACTGTGGGAGCAGAGCATCCGCTTTGCTCTGCTGCGTCAGCGAAATACACTCATTTCAGTTATTTACACCGGCATTTCTGCACACTCTGTGTCACACTGAACTTGTTTCAGTGTCCATAGTGCGGCCATAATGAACCTAATTGCTGTAGTTTGTTCAAGGGCACAGGCTGCCACAAAGGAGTTCGTTCAAGCTCCTGTAATGCACCGCTATTCAAAGTGAAGGATGCTGATCCACATCAGCATGACAAGATGGGTTTGGCAAGGTCAGTGAAACACGATCATTTCAATTATTTACACCAGAAATTCTGCACACTCTGTGTCACACTGAACTTGTTTCAGTGTCCATAGCGCGGCCATAATGAACCTAATTGCTGTAGTTTGTTCAAAGGCACAGGCTGCCACAAAGGAGTTCGTTCAAGCTCCTGTATTGCACCGCTATTCAGAGTGATGGATGCTGATCCAAATCAGCATGACAATGTGGGTTGGGGAACGCTGAAAAAAAGCAATCGTGGTTGTGTTTGTCCAACAACACCGTGTCATTACGGCTCCGACACGGAATCCACTCTTTCATCTCCCTGCAACCAATTATTTCAGGTCGGCGATTGTTCACGTTTTTTGAACGGATGCAATACATGGGTGCCATGACGGGCCCGGCCAAAAATGATCAGGATCAACAGGCTGGCAAACAACAGGCTGTGGCCAAGCAGCTCTTCCAGAGATTCCTGATAATCCGCAAAAATGAAGAACGTGATATTGCTGGTCATCAACAATGCGAACAGCACAAGACTGACGGTCCGGGTGAACATCCCCAATACGAGGAATATACCAACCGTGATTTCAACAATCGCGGCAGATAGAATGAACAAATCATCGGGATAGGTGAGCCCGATATACTCCATAAAATTCCAGTGATAGGTGGAGAGGAACTGCCGCGCCAGACCGGGATTAAGCAGTTTTTCGGTAAAACCAAGGGTGATCAGGCTAACGCCGAATATGATCCGCAATACCTGCACAGACCAGGCTTTGTACGCAAACAGTGGATTACTTTCCGGCACAGCAAGCAGGCTGACATAGAATGTGAGCGCCAGCACGCCAAGATATTCCAGCGTAGGCACAATACCAAAAAACCCGAATAATCCGAAGAACATTATGGTCGATAAAACCGCCACATAGCGCACCATAATATTGGCGATCAGCAACACCCCTGCGACCATTTCCAATATACATAAAACAACCCAGACCCAGTCTGGATCATATGACCCGATCTGAATATGCGAGGCGATAATCGCGCCCTGGGACGCAGAAAGGACGAAAGGAACCCCGATCAATATCTGGACGAAACGCAGAATATAATCGCGATTTCTCTTGCCAAAATCGACAAAGAACTGTGGCGTCTCGGTATAATCGGTAAGAATGTATCCGACGATAATTGCAATAACAGCCAGCGCGGTAAAAATCAGCACCGGCGTATCGGTCAGCCCATATAGCATTTCATTATTTGACGAATGCGGGTCCTCGACAAACCACTTCACATGCGCGAATGCCGCACGCGGTGCAAGCACCAGGGCAGTGGTTGCCATCGCCAGGCCATATCGATAGATGGATGTGCAATTGGTATGAGCAGGATTGAAAACAGACATATCAAACTCCGTATGTCGCGTTAAACGATCGTGTGCTACACGCCTCCCGACACCAGCCGTAAGGCACTGCAAATAAAGATGCGCATGATTTAAATCTTTTGCACCATTTTGCCGCAGCAATTATCCCCTGTGATATTTTTTGTGGTGATCCCGGTTATCATCCTGACAGATATCCTTTAAAATATGGTCTTCAAAAACAGGCGAAGAACCGCGTCACATACCGAACGTCCCGTTAACCCGAATACCATTTAACCATTTCGATTCAACTTTTTACAGCGTTCTGCAGGCACAATATTGCAACTCAATCTGGTGGGGTGGACGCATGAAACTTTATCATCAAATCAAACAACTTCTTTGCAAAATATTATCCCGGGGAATTGTCTTGTTGGCCTTTTGGGTAATGCCTCACAATGCGATGGCAGGAGAGCTGGTGTTTGTGACGGACCATTATCCGCCGTACGAATTTATGGATAAAAACAACACACCAACCGGGTTTGACGTTGATGTTTTAATGGCTGCTTTTGCCCGTCTGGAAATTCCGATCAGGATAGAACTCCGCCCATGGAAGCGCGCTGTCGATGATACCCGGCTTGGCAAAGTCACCGGTATGTTCTCCTGCTCCAAAACACCGGGGCGCGAAAAATTCGCGCATTATTCCGATGTGCTCAGCCAGACCACACCATCACTGATTGTCAAAAAATCGACTTATGAAGGCAGCAAATCCCCAAATCTTGAAGACATGCGCAAGATGACGATAGGCGTCATCGCCGGATATTCTCATGCCGCTGAATTACGCGCGGAAAATGTTCCGGTCGTGGATATTCCCGAAGTCAGCTATGGCCTCACAATGTTGATGGGTGATCGATTTACCGGTTTCCACATGGGCCGCGAAACCGGTCTTTACATGGCGGCGCAAGCCGGGTTGGCAGACAAGGTCTCTGTCATACCAATTGGAGATCAGCCACGGCTGCCATTCCATCTGTGCTTTTCCAAAAAAGTGCCGGGCTATAAAGAACTCGCCGCCAAATTCAACAAGGCACTCAAACTGATGCGTCAGAATGGTGAACTTGACGCCATCTATGCAAAATATCGCTAGTTTGCCAAAATCACGCCACATCAACAGAGTTGATTTGATTTAACTCAAACAATTGTCCATTTGCATAAACCAATAGCTGCGATGGAAGAGGATGTGGATTTTGATCAAACCAGTAATGTTGCTTTGTGCTTTCAGTTTTATTGTCGGCATCGGCTCAATTGCATTTGCCGGTGATCCGGTAACAACAGAACAGCTCTTCCAGTCGGCTCAATCTTCCAAACTTCGCGCCGATAATGCCGACGTTTATGCTGTCAGGTCCTACCGGGACGCTGCTGCGCGCGGTCATACTGACGCTCTGGAACGCCTTGGCTTCATGTATGAGCATGGCCGGGGAATAGACCAGAGCTTTCGCAAGGCACTGATATGGTATCGCAAGGCTGCCAAAAAGGGGCATAAATTCGCTCAGGAACGTATCGGGTTTTTCTATCAACACGGTCTGGGTGTCACGACAGATACAAAACAGGCGCAGGAATGGTATCGCAAAGCCAACAGGCCAGACCAAACCAGCGAACAAAATAACCCCGACAGAATTTACAAATATGGTGACGTCAGCAAAGGCTTGAAACGCCAATTTGTTTCATCCCTTGTTTCCGCACAGAACGGCGATATTGATGCTCAACAACGCATTGGATCAATGTTTGAATATGGCAGAGGTGTTACGCAAAACCAAAAGAAAGCAATTATCTGGTACCGCAAAGCAGCCGAACAGGGCCACGCAATCAGCCAAAACCATCTTGGCAATTTATACGCCAACAGCGACGATGATTCTCCAGACTACAAACCGGCGGTGGCATGGTACCGCAAGGCCGCCAACCAGGGACTGGTTGCTGCGCAATTCAATCTCGGTAATATGTACACCATAACATTTCGCTATGGATACGGCGTTGCTGAAGATCCAAAGCAGGCGTTTGAGTGGTATCAAAAGGCTGCCAGTCAGGGCCATGCCGGAGCGCAATATGAACTCGCGCAACTGTATCGATTTGGCAGCGGTGTTGCAGAAGACAGAAGCCTGGCAACTTACTGGTATACGCAAGCAGCCGATCAGGGTGACCCGGCCGGGCAGGAGATGCTCGACCATATAAACGGGGTCGACCCCGATAACTCAGAGCCTTCCCCTCCGACTTTGGCGCGCAAAATCAAGTCCGCTGAACAAGGGGATGCTTCTGCGCAAATCAAACTCGCCCGCTTGTATGAAAATAGCGTTGGCAGAACTCCAGACCACAGGAAGGCTGTTTACTGGTATCGCAAAGCAGCAGTCCAGGATGATGTGGATGCGCAATATGCCCTTGCCAGCAAGCTGGAAAAAGGCGAAGGCACAGCAATAAATCCGCAGGAAGCCGCGGAATGGTATTTCACCGCAACAAGCCTCGGGAAATTCGGAAGATACTATTATTCATTGACCGAAAGGGAGCAGGACGACTGGAACCCTGCATCTCTAATGGCGTTTCAAACATTGCTCCGCAATGCCGGGTATTATACCGGTTCCATTGACGGAGAAACCGGCCCGGGCACCAAAGCCGCAATCAGGGAACTTTGTGATTGCATTTTTGGAAGTTAGCAAGAAGCGATGATTAATCGCCGTAAGCCGATCCATTGCGGATTTTGGCTTGCGGAGGGGTTTTGTGCTTTTGCAGATAATCCGGCGGTGGCAATTCAGAAAACTGCCAAAGCAGCACCGACCGGTAATTTCTGCGGCTGTTGATACATTGCAAGACCTGAAAACCGCGCGCAATATCAAACGCCTGACCAATCATCAAAGTGAATACAAGTTACGGGTGGGCAATTACCGGGTGATTTTTGATCATTTTATTGGCTTGAAAATTATATCTACCAGGGAAGTGTAAAACAGGATGACCGGCGATATTGATGTGCAAATTTTATATGATGACGGCAAACCGGTATTTGCTGTTTTGCCCTGGGAGGATTATCGCCGCCTGATGCGCAGGGCCGATATGCGACCAACCGTGCCCCATGAAGTCGTTGAAGCTGTGACGATTGAAGGCGTTCCGGCAATCAAAGCGTGGCGAGAATATAGACAAATGACACAGGCCGAAGTGGCGGAGCGTGCCGGGATTACCCGGCCTGCCCTCGCGCAGCATGAGACAGGCGAGAATTCAATGCGTCAATCCACTCTTGAAAAACTGGCGCAGGCGCTGGGCGTGGTGCCCGAACAACTGACTTTTGACGATGATGACTAATCAAAAATTCGTGCGTGAGCGGTGCTAACGGGCGGTTTTATTACACCGGATAATTATATGAGCCGGATATGCATCTCTCAGGCGTCGTTCAGGTTTCGTTCAGCCCCGCTGAAGGAGATTGGCGATCAAAGGATTCTGTCTGTAATTCAGAATTTGGCATGGTGTTCGGAGGATCGTTTGTTTTGATCAGGGCTGTTATATCAATTTGCGTTCTGCTTGGCTCATTTGCCAACACGCTGACTGTCCAGGCTGCCGGGTCGGTTTCTCCCGCAGAACAAATTGTGCCGATATTGCCCCACCTCCGTGGCAAGAATTTAAACGGAAACTATCCCAAATACAGATTGTCCCATCAGGTAGCCGCACAACAGGGTGATGCCGAAGCCCAGTACAATCTCGGTCTTTTGTACTCCGGGGGTAAAGGTGTTGCGAAAGACTACCGGCAAGCTGTCAAATGGTATCGCAAGGCCGCTGAGCAGGGATATGTTTTCGCGCAAAACAATCTTGGATTTATGTATCAGACCGGTCGTGGAGTCATCAAGAGTCACAATCAGGCCGCGCTTTGGTATCGAAGAGCCGCCAGACAGGGACATGCACGCGGACAATATAATCTGGGCCTTTTATACTATTATGGCAACGGCGTTCCACAAAACTTCCGCGAAGCTGCGATATGGTATCGCAAGGCAGCCGGACAAGGGCACAGAGCAGGCCAGTTCAATCTTGGATACATGTACGATTATGGCAAGGGCCTTGGCAAAAACCACATCCAGGCTGCGACATGGTACACAAAGGCTGCGGACCAGGGGCATCGCGCCAGTCAGTACAATCTTGGAATTTTATACGAATTTGGCAAAGGCGTTACGATAAACCATCAGCAAGCGATCTACTGGTACAGGAAAGCCGCAAAGCAGGGACATATCAAAGCTCGAAATCAACTCCGAAAGCTGCTCAAATAGTATTTGAAACATGAGCGCGCACTGCTGTGCGGGAGATTGCTCCCCTTCCACCTGCAAACCCCGTTCATTTCCCATTCAACAAAAATATACAATACTTGTAATACGCGAGATTCTACACGTAACTGTGCGGATCGGTACCGCGTTTGGGGGGACTGCCTGTTATGATATCTCGGCTCATCACATACACATTTGTATGGGTTTCACTAATAGTGGTGACACAGGTAAATGCTGCAAGCCGTGTCGCTTTGGTCATTGGCAATTCGGCCTATACCGAGGTCACAGCACTTCGCAACCCTTTGAACGACGCAAATGCCCTCGCACAATCGCTAGAGGATCTCGATTTCAAGGTCGTGCTGGGCATTGATCTTGACCATCGCTCATTTGCAAAAATAATTCGCAAGTTTGAGAAGGTTTCTACCGGAGCCGATGTAGCACTGTTTTTCTATGCCGGGCATGGTCTGCAAGTCGATGGCTCCAACTTTCTGTTGCCGGTAGATGCCGCGATTGAGAGTGAAACCGACCTGGCATTTGAAGCAATTGACCTCAATATAGTTCTCAAAATGATGGAGCGTGAGAAGCGGATCAATCTGGTATTTCTGGACGCATGTCGGGATAATCCGATGTCCCGGAGCCTGTCTCGATCCATGGGCACGCGGTCATCATCAATTGGAAGAGGACTTGCTCAGGTCAAAAGCGGCTCGGGTACACTCATTGGCTTTGCCACTGAACCCGGCAACGTCGCACTCGATGGCGAGGGTACGATAAACAGCCCGTTTACGACGGCTCTTCTTAAGCATATCAAGACTCCCAATCTGGATGTTGCACGGCTCATGCGTCGCGTGCGGGTCGACGTGATGGAAGCAACAAATGGCCGTCAGGTTCCATGGACAAGTGAGTCCCTCACCAGTGATTTCGCGTTTAATACGGGGCGTTCAATTGCAGTGGTTCCAGCAAAACCCGATTTGCCCGTCAAGGCAGCCGTCATAGAGCCGGTGGTGATTGGTTCCAAAACCAATAATACCCAAACAGAACTGGCGTTATGGGATGCCGTGAAAAACAGCAATAGCGTAGAGCTGCTGGAGGAATATCTAAAGCAATACCCCAAAGGAAAGTTTGCTGTTGTCGCACGGTTTCATATCAAAAACCTATCGCGCGTCAAAACCGCTGCTATTTCAGACGTACCCTTGCCAACAATCTCAAAGAAAACCACGCTCCAATCTCGAAATGCCAGCATAATAGCCTGTGATCTTGCTGCTGCCGTCCCGTTTAATCCCGACAATCCAGACAACGTCCCCGGTGTATCGTGGAGGGATTTGAGAGCATCGAATGCCATTCAGGTCTGTGAAACTGCGCGAGCAGAAAACCCGCAAAATTTAAGAATCGCATTTCAGTTGGCGCGTTCATATCAGCGGGGTGGTCAATATAAATCAGCTGCAACTCTTTATAAACAGGGTGCTGCTGCCGAATACACTTTGGCGCAAACCAGCCTGGCGGAAATATATTTTTTTGGCAAAGGCGTGATGAAGGACCGAAAACAGGCAGCAAATTGGTATCGCAAGGCTGCTGAACGGGGGGATGCGTACGCGCAAGACAGACTTGCATTTATGTACGAAAAAGGATGGGACATCACAAGAGATCCAAAGCTGGCCGCTGAATGGTATTACAAAGCCCTTGCTGGCAAACTGAAAAGGGTTTCAAAAATGGATTGGGACATTTCAACTCTGAAAGAGTTACAGCAGCTTCTCCAAAATTCCGGGTATTATGGCGGAGTGATTAACGGCAAAATGACCACGGGCACAAAGCGTGCAATGGCAGCGCTGTGTAACTGCGGTTAATCCGATTTAACTATCCTTAATCCGGGAGAGTGATATGAAACATGCTGCCATATGTCTGGCAATGTTTGGACTGACCATTAATCCTGCAAATGCATTGGAATGCACGCAGGAAAAGGCAATTTATCAAAACGGCAATGGGTTTGAACTTCGATTTATTGCGGGTGAATACGCCACGACACCATATCTTTTAAACCTCACAAATTTGACGTCAGGTGAAACATACGCAGGACAAATTGTGTACGGGAATGGATTTTCTGTGCCACACACATCTATTGGGTCGGGGTGCAAGATCAATGAATACAACACATATGATTGCAAGCTGGATATTTACGAAGATCTGAT
The DNA here is from genome assembly GCA_016764535.1 of Cohaesibacteraceae bacterium. Classification (GTDB taxonomy): domain Bacteria; phylum Pseudomonadota; class Alphaproteobacteria; order Rhizobiales; family Cohaesibacteraceae; genus JAESRR01. The sequence goes on from JAESRR010000186.1 coordinate 11,839, forward strand.
TTATCAAATTAACAATAATCATGCAGAAATGGGTGTTCCAGGTATGGGCACCCCGGCCGTCAAAGCTGTTTTGTTTCCCGGATTGCAATATCAATTCTATATGGCCTTTCGAAGTTCTCCCGATACAGATCTCCCGCTGGATGCGTTCAAAATCTCTGCCTGTAGCGAGTAAACACCTCACCGCCCTTCATAAACCGGTGCACGACGTTCCATCCATGCGGTGAGCGCCTCCAATGTATTATTCGACGCGGCAACACGCGCGAATTGCTCCCCCTCAATCTGTAACCCGTCATGCAGTGAAACATTCAGCCCGCGATTAACAGCGGAAAGGATCGCCCTCGCCGTTCCTGCTGAATGGCAGATAATCGATTGCGCCATCGCAAATGCCTCCTTCATCAACTCACCATGCGGCACGACCTTGTTGACCAACCCCATTTCGAGTGCCGTCCGGGGTGAAAAGCTGTCCCCTGTCAGCAATAATTCCAGCGCCCTTTTGCGCCCGGCGACACGCGGCAGTCGCTGCGTCCCGCCAAATGTCGGTGGAATGCCCAGTTTGATTTCCGGCTTGGCAAACATCGCCCGATCACTGGCAATGGCCAGCGCCACGGCTTCGGTAATTTCACAACCGCCGCCAAAGGCAATACCGTTTACCGCTGCGATGATCGGTTTGGGGAATGTCTCAAGCCGTGTGGTCATCGCCTGTCCGCGCCGAACGAAGGCCTTCATCACCACATCCACCCCCTGGGCAATGCTCGATGAAAACTGTTCAATATCACCCCCGGCACTAAAGGCTCGCTCCCCTGCCCCGGTGAGAATTACCGCTCGAATGGTTTGGTCGTCTTCAATTTGATCAAGCAATAAAAGCAGGCGATCAATGGTGGCGTAATCAAGCGCATTGAGTTTTTCCGGGCGATTAAGTGTCAACAAGGCAATCGCGTCGCGTACTTCAAATAGAACAGGATCAGGCATGGTTCCAACTTTCATAATCGGGGCTTGATCTCGATGCTGAAACAGTTTTCAATGTATGTACACTCACTGGTCGGTATACATAATATGAAGACAACAGTTTCCCCTACAAAAATCGCAATCACCGAGGCTGCCAACAAACTGTTTTATGCCAAAGGCATTCGTGCAGTGTCTGTTGACGCGATCGCTGAAAAGGCGGGCCTTACCAAGAAGACGCTGTACTATCATTTTAAAAGCAAGGACCTGTTGATCGAAGCCTATCTGCAAGCCCGGGCCCGGCCTAATCTGGATGCTTTCAAATCCTGGTTTGAGGATGCAAATGGTTCCCTGCCTCAGCGTATTGAGGCAATTTTTAGTAATCTTGAGGTCCATGCCAGTCACCCCAAATGGCGCGGCTGCGGATTTTTGCGTACAGCCGGCGAACTCGCCCATTTACCCGGACACCCGGCAATCAAGGCTGCGTCAAATCACAAAAAGAATGTCGAAGCCTGGCTGACTGACATATTGCATGATGGCGGTTGCGATAATCCGCCCCTGCTCGCCCGTCAGGTTCAGATGTTGATCGATGGTGCATTCACCATTGTCCTCGTCCACCATGACACTGCCTATGTTCGCGATGCAGGCAAAGCTGCCGCGATGCTTGTTTCCGCTAATCTGCCATCATCAAATCACTGACCAAATTTAAGAGACCACTCAAATATGTTCGACGTTTTTTTCAATGCTGTACTGCCGATATTCGTCGTTGTTGCCATTGGCTTCGCCTTCGCGCGCAACGGCTCGATGGATATGTCCGTCGCCACGGGACTCAACCGGTTTATGTTTTATTTCGCGGTTCCGATCCTGTTGTTCCGCCTTGTATCGAGGGTCCAGGTCGACCAGTTTGAATGGCTGTTCCTGTTGGCCTATTTCATCGCCGAATTGACGATCTATGTCGCGGGCTATGCCATTGCGCGAAAGGTATTTAGGCGGAAAAAGGATGAAGCCCTGCTACTCGGCATGGCCGTATGTTTCTCCAACCATGTGTTTTTTGTCTTGCCGATAAGCAGTGCATTGTTTGGCGAAGCGGCAACCCTCCCTGTCGTCGCGATTATCAGCCTTGATGCAGTGGTGCTGTTTGCCGGAACAATCCTGATCCTTGAAACCGCAAAGAACAAACAGGACGGAAAATCCCTGTTCTCACTATTGCCTTTGATTGCCAAAAATCCACAGATCCTCGCGATAGCCACGGGCGTTCTTTTCAATTTTTTCGACCCGGCGCGGTCAGTTGGGTTTGATCTGTTCACCAAATTTGTGGGTGATGCCGCCGCCCCCTGCGCCCTGTTCGCTCTTGGCATCATCCTTGCGCAACAAAGATCGCAGGATGGATTAACACTGCCACTGGTATTTGCAGGTTTAAAGCTGGTCGCCATGCCTGCAATTGCATGGGTTTTGATCGCCAATCTTGTTCAAATGGATTCCAGCTGGACAGCCCCGACATTGCTGGTAGCCGCAGGTCCTGCCGGAGCGATGCCTTTTGTCTTTGCCCTGCAATACAAAATACCGGTTTCCGATATTGCCATGACAATACTTCTTTCGACCCTTGGGTCTTTAATCACGGTGACGCTTGTCGGCCAGATGTTTTAAAACCAGCTCCCCGGAAAAGCAAAAGGCCCGGAGTTGGTGAACTCCAGGCCCTTCGACGACCATCACAGACAGCCGTTCGGTTTCACGAGGCGGACAAACGGTACATTTGCGTTTGTCCTATTGTTTCCGCATGTTCGGCAAAACAGACACTGAAAACAAAGATTAGGTTAATACCGCTTTTGGAAGTTTGTAGTATTACCTCAAACCTCTCATACAAATTTGAACAAATATGATTACAAATTGGTAAACCGGAAATATATATATGATAAAAATACTTGAACGATAAGTATTCAAAACATATTGACTGACGAAATATTAAAAGAATTATAAGCATTAAACATAGTTRWCWTRYMWATKAYWMMAWAKWMCAWYSRYTAWRMTKKRWRKYYCKKRCRWGYMMYYWAAACGCAAAAAACCGCCGATCCGGTTGGAATCAGGCGGTGNTTTTTGAAANKTTGTCTGGTGCGGGCAGTTCGATYWTTTGGGAGGGGACCGATCAAACCACCCGCATACAGACAAGAGAATTTATTCAGATATTAGCGCAGGCGCACGTTTCCGCTTTCAGARTTGGTATCGTACTGGATGAATTTTTCATAATCGAGGCCGGTTGAAGAAGCGCGGCGACCTTCAACKACARGAGCAGTTTTGRARCCTGCATCTTCAACRTAGACATAGTTGGTCTGATCATTGATGTGATCTTCCTGAATGAAGATAGTACCGGCAGAAGCAGTTGTTGCAGTGATAACCAGAGCGGCWGCAGCCAAAGCGAATTTATTCATTGTCAWATCTCTTGTTTGTTCTGTTGGCGGGTTATCCTGTGTGGATCACCCTTTCGATGAACTGGAGATAGGAATGAATGCGCCAGCTTTCAAATCACAAGTCAGCAACACTGTTGTGATGATTTTGCATGGCTAAAGGGCTTGAAACAACCCGGCCATGTACCATGAACGTGTAAAACCGGACCGATTTGGCAATGACAAACTGATGGATAGATCAACCTTTTGATTGCCGCATTGGCAGGGTTGAGATAGACCCGGCTTCATACGGACTATATACATGAGTTATGCGGCATATCCGCCCAGGATCTTGCGCCCTTGTCCTGGTCACGCCAATATAGATGAAACATTCGTAGTTTATCCGCACAATACGGAATAATTACCCAAGACTAAGAGATATGGTGACACGCTTGTCCGAAACACCCCTGCTTGATCAAGTTGAATACCCCAAAGACCTGCGCGCGCTGAGCGATCAGCAATTACGTCAGGTGGCCGATGAATTGCGCACCGAGATGATAGACGCTGTATCTGTCACAGGCGGACATTTGGGAGCAGGTTTGGGGGTTGTTGAGCTCACCGTTGCCATTCATAGCGTTTTCAACACCCCCGATGACCGCCTGATCTGGGATGTGGGTCATCAAACATATCCCCATAAAATATTGACAAATCGACGGGATCGCATTCGAACATTGCGCCAACCCAAAGGTTTGTCAGGATTTACCAAACGCGGAGAGAGCGAGTTTGATCCATTCGGAGCCGGTCATTCTTCAACCTCTATATCTGCCGGACTTGGAATGTCTGTCGCTTCCCGTCTTTCCAATGAGAATCGCGATGTTATCGCCGTGATTGGCGATGGCGCAATGAGCGCCGGGATGGCGTATGAAGCCATGAATAATGCCGGTGCCATGAATTCACGCCTTATTGTGATCCTTAACGACAATGACATGTCGATAGCTCCTCCAACAGGCGCAATGAGCGCTTATCTGGCACGTTTGATATCAGGCAAGACTTTTCTTTCGTTACGCGACGCCGGAAAACAGCTCGCTGCCCATTTGCCTCGTTTTCTACACGACAAGGCACAAAAGGCCGAAGAACTGGCTCGATCGTTTGTAACCGGCGGCACTTTGTTTGAAGAACTTGGATTCTATTATGTTGGCCCGCTGGATGGCCACAATCTTGCACATTTACTACCCGTCCTGCGAAACGTTCGGGATAGCAAACGCGGCCCAATACTAATCCATGTTGTCACACAAAAAGGCAAAGGATACGCCCCGGCTGAAAGCGCAAGTGATAAATATCATGGCGTTTCAAAATTTGATATTGTTACCGGCACCCAGGTAAAGGCCAAGGCAAATGCGCCAGGATATACCAGTGTGTTTGCAAGTGCTCTTGTTAAAGAGGCTGCCAAGGACGACAAGATCGTGGCAATTACTGCTGCAATGCCAACAGGCACCGGCCTTGATAAAATGCAGGACGCATTTCCTGATCGCACATTTGATGTGGGCATTGCGGAACAACACGCTGTTACATTTGCAGCAGGTCTTGCATGTGAAGGTTATAAACCTTTTTGTGCGATCTATTCTACGTTTTTGCAACGCGCATTTGACCAGATTGTCCATGATGT
>JAESRR010000026.1 GCA_016764535.1 Cohaesibacteraceae bacterium
TGTTTTGCCAGATCTTCCTGCACGTTATCAATCGTTTTGCGATCCGGTGAACCGTCCTTTGTTTTAGGAAAAATATAGGCAAACAAATATTGTCTTATCATGGTCCTGTCGAACACAGAATTGGTAAGCGAGATCCATTGATTTACCTTTGCGCATTCAGTTGCATTGTTTGGAAATAATGCAGGTCCCTCGAATGTGGCATCGATCCAGCGCGCGATGGCTTCGCTTTCACTTAATGTAAATGTATCTGTTTTCAGCACCGGGATTTTCCCAAATGGATGAATAGCACTTACAGATTCAGAATGTGGTCGCTCTATTGTGAATGTGTAATCAACCATTTTTGCAACACAGGCCATACGTACAGCACGTGTATAATTTGACTGGGGAACACCCAGAATTTCAAAATTTGACATTGTCTTTCTCCCACTAACTGATTGTCATGAATCGCCAAACGAATTTAGTGCTCCGGCTATATCCTGTGCGGTGACATCTTTTACTTTGGTTGCCAAAGTCCACGTATGTCCGAATGGATCTTTGAGCTCGCCAGTGCGATCTCCCCAGAACATATCCCTGGGTTGATCGTCGACTGCGGTCATTCCATTGTTTCTGGCTTTATCAAATGCTGCATCGACATTTTCAACATAAAGATAGAATGCGACCGACGACCCGTCTGGACCTGACGGCTTTCTGGAAGACATGGGCATGGGATCGCTAAGAAAGACCATGGATGTTCCGATTTTCAAGGAAGCGTGAACAACAGTTCCCGTGCCGGGCATTTCCATTATTCCCATTACTTCTGCGTCGAGTGCTTTTTCAAACAGTGCGATGGCTTTTTTGGCATCATTCACCAACATGTGTGCGGTGACAGTATGAAAACCATCGGGTTTGTATGACATGTTTATTCCTCCAGATTGGCGACATAGTCTCCCAGACACTCGAAACTTGATGACCAACCCTGATTGTGTTTGACAGCCTGGTCGTCGTTTTCGAATATCTTTTGAAACAGGTGCAATTTTGTTCCCGTTGAAGAAGGTTCAAACGTGATGCAAACCTCGGTTTCGTGTTTCCGACGTCCATCTTCGTCTTGCCAGGCCCAGGTAAATACAAGTCGGGAATGAGGTGTGATTTCCTTGTATTTTCCGCTGACAGTATGTTGTCCACCTTCCGGGTTTTGCATGGTGGTCAGCCAGGCACCACCTTCGATAATTTCCATTTCAACCAGGGGGCATGCCATTCCTTTTGGTCCCCACCATTGTGCAAGCTGTTTTGGATCGGTCCATGCTTTGAAAAGTTTTTCCGGCGATGCGCGAAATTCACGAGAAAGAGAAAGCGTGTTGGACTGAAGATCAATCACTTCCATTTAAGCTGTTCCATCTTCTGATTTGTCATTTGCCTGTTCCGGCAATGTATCTAAAAAATTATCAAGGCGATCAAAACTGGTGTTCCAAAAGTCCATGTAGCGTTTTAGCCAGTGATCGAGACCTGAAAAACAATCGATGCGAAGTTTGCAAACACGCCATTGTTTTTCTATTCGTCGTTCAATCAGTCCGGATGATTCAAGAATTTTGATGTGTCGGGATAGTGCAGGTGCGCTCATTGAAAATGGCTCTGCCAGTTCTCCAACTGTGCACTCGCCACGTTTCAATAAATATTCCACAATCGCAAACCGGGTTGGATCACCCAGTGCATTGAAAATTACTGGCAATGGCGTTTTGTGTTGTATCTGTGCTGTCATTATAATTCCGATGTCAATTAATTAACAATAATGTTAAATACAAAAATTGATTATGTCAATATGGGGATTTTGGCGTGAATTGTGTCGTGAAACTTGTCCGGGACCTGAGTGATCAATTTATATTCTGATTTTGTATAAATTAATTTGTTGGTCTGTCGAAGCGTCTTGTCCAGTGCTTTCAAGGCTTTGAAAGTTTTCATAAAATTGTCATCAATTTCAAATCTATTTTGGTATTTATCCTTCAAAATTTGTACAGCGGTGTTTCCTAGTGTGGGTGCAATTCTTCGCCAAGGGGATATCAGAATGATGGATGGACTAAAAACCGAACTGGTCGATTTTCGCTCGCTCGAAAATGATCCCTCGCATGAACGCCGAACAGAACTGGCGCAACATGTTGTGACACTTTTCTCGTTGACAGCGGCTACCTGTGATCAGGAGCAGCTGGAAATCTATGATGCGGTGCTGGGGCGGCTCGTTGACATGATTGAGAAAAGAGCAAGAGCGTTTGTTTCAAGCAAGCTGGCTGGCATCGACAATGCACCACATAGTATTTGTGTTAAACTTGCAAAAGACGACATTCTTGTCGCCAGTCCTATTCTCCGACGATCCAGCGTACTCACCGACGAAGACCTTGTAGATATCATCGGGTCATGCGGGGAGGGTCATGTTGAAGCAGTATGTGATCGTACAAAAATTTCTGGACAGGTTACCGACAAAATTGTGGATTTGGGTAACGTTCGTCTGCACAAGAGGCTGGCACGGAATGCAGGTGCACAGTTCACAGAATTAGGACTTCGACGGCTAATTGATGCGGCCTGCGGAGACGAAGAGCTTAAAGCCAGACTACAAATGCGTGGAGATGTACCGGATGATATGATCAGTGGTATTGTGGAAGACGCAGTCTTAAAAGCGTTTGATAAACCGGATAAGGCTAGCTCAATCGACAACGGGCAACCAGTTAACGAAGCAATAGATGCCACAAAAGCTATTCTGGGTGATGAATACTGGCTTGGTAGATATGATTTTGATCGTGCTCAGGAGCGCGTTGGAGATATTATTCGACGGCAGGTTGTTGATTTTCAGTTGTTGGCCAAACACGTTAAATTGCAGGAATTCCCGGAGAGCGTTGGCATATTCAAGGTTCTGGTCGGGATGGATTTCAATTTGGCGGCCAGAGTACTTTCCCAACCCAAACTGGATCTATTTATCACTATCGTAGCCGGGTTTTCGTTTCCACGAAAACTGGTAGAGGAAATGCTTGTTTTGGGACCATGGAAATTGCGAATTTCAAGACAGCAAAGAGAACAGGCGTTACATTTTTTTGACAGAATGGATCCTGCAAAAGCAAAATCCAAATTACGTGCTCTGAGTGAAGCAGGTGCGATTCAGATCGGGGTTTAGGCGATGGTGTTTATACCACCAGTTTTAAATTTCCAGTGAACTGTATAAATCAAATTGAACAATAGTCTTAAGTTTGTCCAGCCGGTACTGCATTTGCAGTGCCGGTATTTTATTGCTCACAAACCCGATCATTTGGAATTTTTGATCTTGTAATAGGATGCGTTTAAACATAAAGATATCTTTATATCCACAAAAAGTATCTCCATGATCACGCTAGACCAAACAATCAACGCACTGAAAGCCATCGCCGAGCCGACGCGTTTGCGGTTATTGGCATTGCTGTGCAGTGGCGATTTGTCGGTGAAGGATTTGACCTGGATCCTTAATCAGAGCCAGCCCCGTATTTCCCGACATTTGAAATTACTCAATGATGCAGGATTGATTGAAAGGTCTCCGGAAGGTTCCTGGGTTTACTATCGACTTTCAGGGAAAACCGGTTTTGCCTCAATACTGCAGGATATTCTGTCTCACGTAGATTTATCTGATGCACATACCAGTCGGGATCGGGAAAAACTGGCTACCATAAGACAACAAAACGCCGAAGTTGCTGCCAACTATTTTAAAGAAAACGCAGCCAATTGGGATCAAATTCGAACTCTTCATGTACCGGAAGATGCAGTGGAACTTGCCATGACTGACATGATTGGCAAAGAGAATTTCGGTTCACTGCTGGATCTTGGAACCGGCACAGGGCGAGTGCTGGCCCTTTTTGAAGGGCAATATGTGCGGGCTCTTGGAATAGATTCAAGTCATGAAATGCTTGCCGTCGCCCGCGCTAATCTGGACAAGGGGACCTCAACCAGAGCCCGTGTTCAACGCGGAGATATCCTCGATCTTGCAGGTTTGTCTGAACAGTATTCCCTCGTTTGTATTCATCAGGTGTTGCATTATCTGGATGATCCCAAAAGCGCTCTGATGGAAGCTTCCCGCATACTGGAAGCAGACGGGCGAATGCTAATTGTCGATTTCTCTCCGCATGATGTTGAGCATTTAAGAGATAACCATGCTCATCGGAGATTGGGGTTTTCCAATCAACAAATGAGCAAATGGTTGAGTGAAGCCGGTCTTGCTGTCGAAAACTCGGTTCATTTGAAGCCCGACGGCTCTACCAAAACGCCACTAACGGTGAGCATGTGGCTTGCGCGTTTTAAGAATAATTCGAAATCATCCTCCCAGGATACGACTTTTGCTCCCAATCTGGAGACTACACAATGACAACTGGCCAGTCCCGGTCGAAGAGATTTGCAGGTGATACCGGCATTAATGTTTCCTTTGAGTTTTTTCCTCCCAAATCAGAAAAAATGGAAAAAACTCTTTGGGATGCTGTACGTCGACTGGAGCCACTATCTCCCAACTTTGTTTCTGTAACTTACGGGGCAGGGGGAAGCACCAGGGAGCGTACGCACAATACAGTATCGCGCATTCTATCGGAAACGACACTGTGTCCTGCCGCCCATTTAACCTGTGTAGATGCGACCAAAGAAGAAATTGATACCGTTATTCGAGGATACCACGAGATCGGTGTTCGACATATTGTGGCGTTACGTGGCGATTCAGCTGAAGGTGCTGGCGGAAAATTTCAGGCGCATAATAGCGGATATGTTTCCTCCTATGACCTTGTTGCCGGAATAAGAGAGATAGGAGACTTCGAGGTCTCTGTATCGGCCTATCCCGAGAAACATCCAAAAAGTCCTGATTTTGCATCTGACATTGATATGTTGAAACGTAAGATTGATGCCGGTGCTACGCGTGCAATCACTCAGTTCTTTTTTGATAACGAACATTATGAACGTTATCTTGAGCGCGTTCGTGCGGCTGGTATATCAATCCCGATCGTACCGGGAATTGCTCCCGTCCATGATTTCAGGAAACTTTCCAATTTTGCGTCCAAAACAGGTGCAAGTGTACCAGACTGGTTGGCGCGCCGATTTGACGGGCTTGAAAATGAAGCAGAGACCCACCGTCTTGTTGCAGCGGCTGTAGCCGCGGAACAGGTGCTTGATCTTGTTGAGCTGGGCATTCAGGATTTCCATTTTTATACGATGAACAGAGCTGATCTTGTGTATGCCATTTGCCATTTATTAGGATTGCGCCCCCATACACATCAGGCTGCCTGATAGGTCGTCACTGCTAAAAGAAGGACCGGAACCATGGCGTTCGAAAATTTTATAAAGCCCGATAGAACCCAGGAATTACTGCAACTAGCGAAAAATCGCATTCTTGTAATGGACGGTGCCATGGGCACCATGTTGCAGGATTACAAATTCACCGAGGAACAATTTCGGGGCGATCGGTTTGCGCGGTGGAACCAGGATATCAAAGGCAATAATGATATTTTGAATCTGACCCAGCCGGATACTGTCAAGGAAATCCATGCTGCTTTTTTTGATGCCGGCGCAGATATCATTGAAACGAATACCTTCAGTTCTACAACAATAGCCCAGGCAGATTATGCCATGGAAAGCATCGCATTTGAGCTCAATTATCAAGGTGCAAGAATTGCCAGTGAAGCCGCTCGCAAAGCAACTGATCGCGATCCTTCACGACCCCGCTTTGTGGCAGGTGCCATTGGGCCAACCAACCGCTCGGCCTCGATTTCACCCGACGTCAATAATCCAGGTTTTCGTAATGTAACATTTGACGATCTAAGAACAGCCTATGGAGACGCTGCACGGGCGCTCTTGCTCGGCGGTGTGGATTTGCTCCTGGTTGAAACCATATTCGATACACTTAATGCAAAAGCTGCCGTATTTGCTATTGATGAGTTGTTCGAGGAATTGGGAACAAAAGTTCCAGTCATGATTTCCGGTACCATTACGGATCGATCGGGACGAACACTCTCTGGTCAAACACCAACAGCATTCTGGTATTCGGTCTCACATGCAGATCCATTTTCAATCGGATTGAACTGTGCGCTTGGTGCCGAGGAAATGCGGGCGCACATCGACGAGATCTCCACGGTTGCTCCAACGTTGGTATGTGCCTATCCCAATGCCGGTCTCCCAAATGAGTTTGGGGAGTATGATGAAAGCCCTGCGCATATGGCTGGAATGCTGGGAGAGTTTGCAAGAAGTGGCCTGGTCAATGTTGTCGGGGGGTGCTGTGGCACAACGCCTGCTCACATCAAAGAAATTGTAGATGCGGTCTCCGGTGTTAAACCCCGCGTTATTCCTTCTCGCCTGCAAGGACTCGTAGCCTGATGATGCAACTATCCGGTCTGGAACCGTTTACGATTACCTCTGATACCAATTTTGTAAATGTTGGTGAACGGACCAATGTCACGGGTTCGGCAAAATTTCGTAAACTCATTACCAATGGTGATTACGACGCTGCTTTGTCTGTCGCACGCGAACAGGTGGAAAACGGTGCCCAGATTATTGATGTGAATATGGATGAAGGTCTTCTGGATTCAGAAGAAGCCATGGTTACATTCCTTAATTTGATTGCAGCCGAACCTGATATTGCACGGGTCCCGGTTATGGTTGACTCATCAAAATGGACTGTGATTGAAGCGGGCCTGAAGTGTCTGCAAGGCAAGGCGATCGTCAATTCCATTTCCATGAAAGAAGGCAAAGAAGCCTTTATTGCGGTCGCCAAAAAAGTACGGCGTTATGGCGCTGCTGTGGTCGTGATGGCTTTTGATGAAGACGGTCAGGCGGATACTGCCCAGCGAAAAATCGATATTTGCAAAATGTCTTACGACATTCTTGTCAATGAAGTCGGGTTCGATCCCAGCGATATTATTTTTGATCCCAATGTATTTGCTGTCGCGACGGGCATTGAAGAACATAATAATTATGGTGTAGATTTTATCGAGGCCTGCGCATGGATACGGAAAAACCTCAAAGGCGCGCATGTTTCGGGCGGTATTTCCAATCTGTCATTTTCGTTCCGGGGTAATAATCTGGTTCGTGAAGCAATGCATTCTGTATTTCTTTATCATGCAATTAAAGTCGGCATGGACATGGGCATTGTCAATGCTGGCCAGCTGGTTTTGTACGATGATATTGATGCAGAATTACGTGAGCGAATTGAAGACGTTATTCTTAATCGCCGGGATGATGGCACCGATCGGCTTCTGGAAATTGCAGAGCGTTTTCGTGGCGAAAAAGGCAAGCCCCGGATTGTTGATCTAAAATGGCGAGAGCTACCGGTTGCAAAACGGCTGGAACATAGCCTTGTTCATGGCATCAATAAATTCGTCGTCGAAGACACAGAGGAAGCCAGACAGAATTTTGACAGACCTCTACACGTGATTGAAGGTCCCTTGATGGATGGCATGAACGTCGTTGGTGATTTGTTTGGCGATGGCAAAATGTTTTTGCCTCAAGTGGTCAAATCTGCTCGCGTTATGAAGCAGGCCGTCAACTATTTGATGCCTTTTATGGATGCGGAAAAAGCAGAACTCGGCATTGAGGGAAGTTCATCCAACGGCAAAATTTTGATGGCGACTGTAAAAGGTGATGTCCATGACATTGGCAAAAATATAGTAGGCGTCGTGCTGCAATGTAATAATTTTGAAGTCATTGATCTTGGTGTGATGGTGCCATCATCGGAAATATTGCGTCGTGCACGAGAAGAAAATGTCGATGTCATTGGCCTCAGTGGCCTTATCACCCCGTCGCTTGATGAAATGTGTCATGTCGCTGCTGAAATGGAACGTGAGGGCTTTGATCTGCCATTGTTAATAGGTGGAGCAACAACAAGCCGTATTCACACGGCGGTAAAAATTGATCCCAATTATCACAAGGGCCAAACGATTTATGTGACAGATGCCAGCCGTGCTGTTGGTGTTGTGACTAAACTGGTTGGTGATGCCCGTGATGATCTGCTAGCGGAAGTTAAAGTTGATTATATTCAGGCCGCTGAACAACATGCCAGGTCGAGGGGCAAAAAACAACGGCTGTCGATAGAAGATGCGCGCTCCAATGGGTTCAAAATCGATTGGCAAGGCTACGAAGCACCCCGACCTTCATTTCTGGGGACCAAAACATTTGTTGACTATGATCTGTCGAGTTTGAAAGACTACATTGACTGGGCACCTTTCTTTTCTACATGGGAAATGAAGGGGCAATTCCCCGCAATACTTGAAGATGACGTATACGGTGAAGCGGCGCGTCCACTTTATGCAGATGCGCTTGAAATGCTCGAAAAAATCTTTAATGAAAAATGGTTGACTGCAAGTGCTGTAATCGGGTTTTGGCCTGCCGCAGCAGTTGGTGATGATATTCGATTGTACACGGATGAAACACGCACCGTAGAGCTGGCGACATTCCACAGCTTGCGGCAACAGATCGCTCGAAAGACAGTTCGCAAAAATGTTGCAATGTCGGATTTCATTGCCCCTCTGGAAACAGGCATCAATGACTATGTTGGTGGATTTGCTGTAACTTCTGGAAAAGGAGAAGAAGATATTATTGCCGGGTTTGAAAAAGACGGTGATGATTATTCTAAAATTCTTTTTCAATCACTTGCAGACAGGCTCGCTGAGGCTATGGCGGAGCAAATGCATGAGCGGGTTCGTCGTGAGTTTTGGGGCTATGCCCCTGACGAGATCCTCAGTCGCGCGGATTTAATCGGGGAATCCTATCAGGGTATTCGTCCGGCCCCGGGTTATCCGTCACAGCCTGACCACACTGAGAAACGTACTCTTTTTGATCTTCTTGATGCCGAAGAACAGGCTGGTATTCAATTGACAGAAAGTTTTGCCATGTGGCCTGCTTCAGCTGTTTCCGGGATGTATTTCAGTCATCCGGAGAGCCACTATTTTGGTGTTGGTAAAATAGAGCGGGATCAGGTTGAGGATTACGCTTCCCGTAAAGGCATAACGCTTGTGGAAGCCGAACGCTGGCTCGCTCCGATTCTAAACTACGAACCGCGTTCCCGGACAGTAGCGGCCTGATACGTTGGAATTTTAGACAAAAAGAAGCCGGGACCAACGGGCCCCGGCCGGTATTCTCTTTAAGTAAATACCAGGATTTCCATCCTGCAATACATTGGCCTTTCGGTTGAGAACCGGCCTTACATGATCCCGATTACAATGGCGCCCATGAACAGGAATGCCACGCTCAGGATTACAACATTCAGAGACTTGAACCTTGTCATTCATCTTCTCCGTATCGTTGCAGACATACAGAGTTTAAAGTGAAATCCCGCCTGGACCAAAGTCTAATTTCCAATGCGGAGCCGATCTGGGGATTGTTTTTAGCCGGCTCTACATAACTTATTGTAAAGAATGAGTTTTAATTTCCCAACATTCGGTACAAAAAAATATGACTAACATGAGTTTCAATCACAGGATTGTTTAGTAAGTACCCGATTTTCTACCATGGCAGGATTGTTCCGTCATAATTGAAGAATGTGCCGGTTTTTTCGATCGTGAGCCCTTCAAACAGATCGATTAGGCCTGTTCCGCTTTGTGCAGGCGTGATGTCCGCATTCGCTCCACCCATATCTGTTTGGACCCATCCCGGATGTGCACAAGCGACTGTGATGTTGAACTGCCGCACATCTTCGGCAAGGGCCTGCATTACTTTGTTGACGGCTGTTTTGGAAGATCGGTAGGCAATTCTGTCGGATTTGGAATGCGACATGGATCCCATCAGGCTGGAAATGGTTAGTATGCGTGCCTGGGGTGCCTGGCGCAATGCTGGCATTAATGCCTGGGTTATTTGTAGAGGGGCCACCGTATTTGTTGCAAAGGTATCCATCCACCCCCTGAAATCCATATTCAGCGTTGACTGGTCATCTGGTCCGATAATTCCAGCATTATTAATCAGTCCGTCAAGCGACCGGTCATCATATTTTGTTGCTAGTTTTGCAATTGATTGCTCGTCGGTAACATCGAGTGTTTCTATTTCCAGACCGGGTCTGGATTTTTTTAATTCCAGAAGCGCGTTGGCAGTGTCTGGCTGCCTGGCTGTGGCTACGACTGTGTTGCCATTGTTCAACAGTGCCTTGACAAGTTCCAGTCCAATGCCCCGATTGGCTCCGGTTACCAGTATTGTTGTCATCTATAGATCCTTGAGTATTTGTAAAATGCCATCCAGGTCGTTTGATTGAACGACTAGTTTACACAATTGGCAAAGTGGGTGAGGTCGGCTGGATATTGATATGAACTCTGTGTGAGTGTGTGCAGTCGCATAATCGTTGATTTATTTCTTAAAAGCTACAGTATGGCAATGCACAAGGCGAGGGTTTTTGTTCTTTGAAAAAATACGACGACGCACTTGATGAAGTCGAGAGCCGTTTGGCACTTCTGGCTGAATCAATTGATCCCGCAAAAGCCATTGAGCGTGCCTTTTTCATGAAAGTTACGATGCCTTTGCTGGGTCTGACAGTACCTCAGCAGCGGAAAACCCTTCAGAAGGGGTATTCATTTTCATCGCTTGATTTTGAAGAACAGGTACCAATCTGGAGCTATATCTGGGACCGTGCAAGAACTCATGAAGCAAAAGTTCAGGCGGTATTTTTTGTTGAAAAGCCTGACCCATTTCCCGATGCCGAGTGGTTGTGGCATCTATTGTCGTCCTGGGCAGACAGTATCAATTGCTGGGATCAGTCAGATTGCCTTTCCCGGATTTATTGTCGTCTTCATGAACTCATCCCACAAACTGTTTATCCAGAGCTTGTTCAGTGGAACAGTAATGAATTTTCCTGGRAACGACGGCAGTCTCTTGTTTCGCTTTTGTTTTACAGTCGCATGCTACGGCATCTTCCGCCGTCCACTGATGTGTTCTTGTTGGTTGAGAAACTTCTTAGGGATGACGACTATTATGTGCAAAAGGGCGTGGGCTGGACATTGCGGGAAGCACATAATTGTTGGCCGTTGGAAACAGAAGAGTTTCTCGTTTCACATGCCAGACAACTGGCTCCTGCTGCCTGGCAGGCTGCAACGGAAAAACTGACAGGCGCATTCAAAGCCGATTTGAAAAAGCTGAGGGGGCGCCCTAAAAAACTTCGCTAGATCCGGCGGTCAGGATAGTGATTTCCTCAGCACATTCTCAAGCCAGGCTGCTGCTGCGAGTGTCTTGCGATCCTCGAGGTAAGGTCCAACAATTTGCATGCCTATTGGCATGTCGTTGCTGCCGCGTAGTCCAGGCACGTTGACACATGGCAGATGCAACAAAGTCCAGACCCGGTTAAAAAGTGACGACCCGGTTGAAGCCAGTCCTTTGGGTGCAATTCCTGGAGCGGAAGGTGTTAAAAATACATCAACGCTGGATAACTGATCAGCTATGATTTTTCGTGCTTCTGCGGCTTGCGCCAAAGCCTCGTCATAATCCGCATTTGGAATTGTTTTGCCAAACTCCAGAGTTTCGGTGATCAGGGTGCTTAATTTATCCGGATGCTCCCTGTGCTCCCAGGCCAGAGCGCGGCTGGCTTCATAGTCGTGAATAATCTGATGTGAGGAAAATGCTCTCATTATGATATCGTCAAAATTCAATTCAATGACAGTAGCCCCGGACCGGACCGCAAGGCGCGCAGCAATCTCAAGGCCTTCCTGCATGTCGTGATCCACATCAGCCCAGTGGTGAGTTTTGATCAATCCAATTTTTGGTGCGCCCTGAACGCCGCCATCAACACGCAAGCGTCGACCAGTCAACAATGCTGCAAAAAATGCAACATCTCGAACATGGGTTGCAAATAGTCCTGCGGTATCCAGTGAGGGTGAAAGGTTCTTCAATCCTGATTTGGGCAAAAAACCAAAACTGGGTTTGTATCCGGTTATGCCACAAAAAGCAGCCGGGCGAATGACAGACCCACCTGTCTGGGTACCAATGGCCAGTGGCACCATACCGGCGGCGACTGCTGCAGCTGATCCAGAAGAAGACCCTCCCGGGCTATAGTCAGGATTGTTCGGGTTGGTTGTCGGTCCTGGTGAAAAAAATGCAAATTCTGTCGTAACCGATTTTCCTATAATCGATGCTCCCAATCCACGGATTGTCGATACAAGGGAAGCATCAGCACGAGGTTGATACCCGCGATAAATAGGCGAGTTATATTCCGTTGGCATGTCTGCCGTATCAAATACGTCCTTGATGGCAACACAAATGCCCTTCAATGGACCGGTTGAATGCATCGCCGCTTCCAGGGCCATGGCCGGATCAAGGCAACAAAATGCTTTTACAATCGGTTCATGGGCTTCAATGGCCCCCAGACACATTTCCACGGCTGCTTGCGGAACCATTTCATTTTGCTGGACTGCCTGCACCAGATCGAGTGCGCTTTGCATGGAATTTTGTGCTTGTTTTGCCATAATATTGTCTCCGTCAATCAGGATAACACTTCGGACGAATATTCCGATGCAAGAAATTTTAAACCCGTTAAGCTACTGCTAACAGCCCCATTGGTCATTCCACACGAAAGAAACCTGTCATACCGGTCGCCTGGTGTTCCAGAATATGACAATGGAGCAACCAGTCACCTTCCGTGTCCGGTTTGAGCGCAACCTGCATACGCTCATCAGGGAGCAGCAGTGCGGTATCTGTAACGTATCGTTGCAACGGTCGTTTATTGGATTTGAGTAATTCAAAACTCATACCGTGTAAATGAACAGGGTGGATGTGCGGTGTACGATTAATAAATTCAAATACATAGGATTGATCGCGCATTAAAGTCATGATGGGGTCAGTAGAACCATTTCCCGATCCCTGTTTTCCATTGATTGACCAAAATGAGAATCCAATATCTCCGCAAACTGGGTTTGCTGCATTCCTATCGGCGGTGGCCGAGAATACAAGCGGTATATGGGTTGCATTTGATAGATCGGCTTTTGGCACAGGGTTTGTCGGGAGTTTTTTTAGTTCTCTTATATCTCTGCCAACGCTCGTGCCGATTGAGCGAAGTGTCAGCACGTCCCAGGGTGTACTGGACGAGTAATTTGTCAGTACGAGTTCCTGGCCTTCATCCGTTGGCATTTGAATTGCGATGTCGGCGCGCTGACCTGGCCCTAGCTGAAGATTTTTCACCGGGAAGTTTTTAGGAACCGGGTTGCCATCCATTGCAATGACTGTTGCGATGGCATCTGCAGGAAACCCAAGTACGAAAACCCTGGTAACATCAGTGACGCATAGCCTTAAACGTATCAGACTACCTGCGGGCAAGTCGTAAACCGGGGCTTGTTGCCAGTTTGACGTTCGCACGGTTCCGTAGGTTCCACTACGCGCCGAGTTACGGGGTTTGTAAAAATTTAAAAACTGTCCATCTGCTCCAAGACGCCAGTCTTTCAAATTGACCGGCAAATCGATATCAAATCCGGGATCCTGATTTTCCCTGACGATTAGTAGCCCGGTCATCCCTTTTGAGAGTTGCTCAAGACTGTTGCAATGAGGATGATACCAGTAGGTTCCCGCGTCTGGAGGTATGAATTTGTATTCAAACTCTTCCCCTTTATAGACAACCGGCTGGGTTAAAAAAGCAACTCCGTCCATGTCATTGGGTAGACGGGTGCCGTGCCAGTGAATTGTCGTGGGTTCGTCGAGTTCATTTTTCAGAATAGCTCTGAATGGCTGTCCCTGTTCCAGCCACAGCGTTGGCGGGCTACTTTTGCCGAACGTAAATACATTCCGGGTGGCAGGTTTACCATCCAGAATATTGGCAGTTATCGATTGCGCAATCAGTGTTTCTGACTGGTATGCCGATTTGGCATTTCGAAGGCGATAAAAGCTGGAGACCCCAAATGCTGTTGTTGCCATAGTTGCAGTAGTTGCCTGAAGAAGGCGACGGCGGGATATCATTTATTCACTCCGGAATCGGATCGGTGGCAAACCGCAAGTAGTGTTACATGTCTGCGTATACGAAAAAAGGCGGCACAAGGTTTTTGCACCGCCTTCATTTTTTACAAATTCGGAAAATACCGGATTAATCAGGCTTGCCAAATCCACCTGCTGTAGGTGTGGTGACGGTTACAGCTTCTCCCGCATGAATAAATGTCTGATCACAACCGTCAAGCAGTTCGATAGAACCGTCATTACGTCGTACAGTGGTCTTTCCCACCTGGCCCGGTTCTCCGCCTTCAAGTCCGTGAGGAGGCAATTCTCGATGAGAAGCCAATATTGCACAATCCATACCTTCAAGAAAACGAATGGTTCGTTCTGTGCCATCCCCGGCGGTCCATTTTCCCTTGCCGCCGGAATCCTTTCGAATGTGGAAATCCTCCAGCAATACCGGGAAACGAAACTCAAGAATTTCCGGATCTGTTAATCGAGAATTGGTCATGTGGACATGAACACCATCGGTACCGTTAAAACCCGGTCCAGCCGGTGATCCTGAACAGAGTGTCTCATAATACTGATATGTATCATTGCCAAAGGTCAGGTTGTTCATCGAACCCTGTGAAGCAGCCATTGCACCCAGTGCACCAAACAGCGCATTTGTTACGTGCTGGCTGGTTTCAACATTGCCTGCGACGACCGCTGCCGGATAGACCGGACTTAACATGCTGGCTTTGGGAAGGATGATTTTGATTGGATCAAGGCAACCGGCATTCATCGGGATTGGCGCATCACACATAACACGAAAACAATATAGCACTGCAGCCCGGGTTACCGGTTCGGGAGCATTGAAATTATTTTTTTGCATGGCGGAGGTGCCGGTGAAATCGATTGTCGCCTCGCGCTTGATTTTGTCGACAGATATCCTGACACATATTTTACTACCCTGGTCGGTCTCGTAGACAAATTCTGAATCCTTGAGCGCGTCAATTACCCTGCGAACACTTTCAGCTGCGTTGTCCTGCACATGGCCCATATAGGCCAGGACAACATCCAGTCCAAAATGTTGGACCATCTTGTCCAGCTCGAAAACACCTTTTTCGTTGGCTGCAATCTGGGCTTTTAAATCCGCTACATTCTGGGTGACATTGCGGACAGGCCAGCTATGTGATGTTAATTTAGTGACCAGTTCCGTTTCACAGAAAATGCCTTCATCGACCAACAGCAAATTATCGATTAGCACGCCTTCTTCTTCTACCGTTGTGGCTCTGGGAGTCATGGATCCAGGAGCAGTTCCACCTATGTCGGCATGGTGTCCGCGTGAGGCGACCCAAAATCTTATTTCAGTATTACTTTCATCGAAAACCGGCGTGACAACTGTCAGGTCCGGGAGATGGGTGCCGCCATTGTATGGTGCATTGAGTGCGTAGACATTTCCAGGTTTTACGTTGCCGGAATTCAAACGAATGATTGTTTCAACCGATCGATCCATTGAACCCAGATGCACGGGCATATGGGGCGCATTGGCAATCAACCTCCCGTTGTGATCGAAAACCGCACAGGAAAAATCCAGTCGTTCTTTGATGTTGACCGAGTAGGCTGTATTTTGAAGGGTGACACCCATTTGCTCAGCGATCGACATGAACAAATTATTGAACACTTCAAGCATAATCGGATCAGCTTTTGTGCCAATTGCTGCATCCCGTTTTGCAGGGACAGTACGATTTAAAACGATGTGATCCAGATCTGTTATTCGTGCTGCCCATTCCGGCTCGATAACGATTGTCTGATGGGCTTCGATGATCAATGCGGGACCCGCAAATGACTGGCCGGGTTTGAGCATTTCGCGCTTATATACGGCCACGTCGTGCCACGATCCGTTTGAAAAGAAACGGGTCTGACTGAAGGGCCTGGCCTGGGATGTGTCAAGCGCAAGACGAGGCTCTACCAGACCGGATCCCCCACCAACAGCCTCCACTTCAAGTGCTTCAACAACAACAGGCTTGTCTTCAAATACAAATCCAAATTGTTTTTTGTGTGCGTTGGCAAAATTCGAATACATCGAATCAAGTTCTTCAAGTGTTACTGGAAGAGCAGTATCGGTGCCATCGTATCGAAGATGAGCACGGGCATAAATTGTTGTTTCAGAATTACTTACGCCCTGTTGTGAAAGTTCCTCACGACAGGTCTTTTCGAGCGTCGCAGCCTGGGTTGAAAGTTCATGTAATATGTCAGCATTCAGGGTTTTCGCAATTGATTGTTGACGGTTGGCGCGAATATCAGCCATGCCCATACCATAAGCTGAAAGAATACCCGAGAACGGGTGGACCAACACAGTTTTCATGCCGAGACTGTCGGCTACCAGACAGGCGTGTTGTTCTCCTGCGCCGCCAAAACAGCTAAGGGCATATTCAGAAACATCGTACCCGCGCTGGACAGATATTTTTTTAATAGCATTGGCCATGTTCTCAACGGCGATGAAGAGGAAGCCTTCTGCCACCTGCTCAGGAGGCACAAGACCATCTTGAGGGAACATTAGCTTGTCTATCTTCTGGTGTATTTAAAGGCACATTCAGTGGCGGGGATAATGGAACATTCCTGTTATGGATTCAGCACCAACGCTTTGACCCATCTGTCTTTGGAGATAATACCCCAAGGGTTGGTGTCACCAGTGCCTTAGTATTTAGTACAGATGATGATGAGATATCTGGTGTAGTTCCGCAACAGGGATTATCGTTCGACAGTGATAAGCAATTTATCTCTGGCGTGGTATCCACGGGCGCAGAATTTGTTGGTGATCTGGAAGACTACCAAAGTATCACCAATGGAGTTTGGCAAAATGGACTCGCTAATGAATCCGGTACGTTCAGTGGTGAGCGGATAGGTGGCAATGAAGATGCAATCTACCGATTATCAGGGTTATTTAACCTGCAAAATATGGGGTTTACCGCCGATGGTTCAGGACTACTCGCTC
>JAESRR010000027.1 GCA_016764535.1 Cohaesibacteraceae bacterium
GGGATGAGATTCGCCCGCGGTTTGGCATCATGCGTGGACGCGAATTTCTGATGAAAGACGCGTATTCTTTCGATATTGACCAGGAAAGTGCTCGTAAATCCTACCATCGAATGTTTGTTGCATATTTGCGTACGTTCAGCCGCCTGGGCCTGACGGCAATTCCCATGAAAGCAGACACGGGTCCCATTGGTGGTGATTTAAGCCATGAATTCATCATCCTGGCGGATACTGGTGAAAGCGAAGTATTTTGTCACCGGGATATTCTCGAAAAGCAGATACCAGACGAGGATACTGATTTTCAGAGTAATCTTGAACCGATCATCGCAGATTGGACGTCTGTTTACGCAGCGACCGAGGACATGCATGATCCTGAAGAATTTGCTGCGGTTCCTGATGACAAAAAGGTGTCCGCACGAGGAATTGAAGTTGGCCACATATTTTATTTTGGAACAAAATACTCCGATCCGTTTAACGCAGTCGTGAATGGACCTGATGGTAAAGATCACCGGGTACATATGGGTTCTTACGGTGTAGGAGTTTCTCGTCTTTTAGGTGCTCTGATTGAGGCGAACCACGACGACGATGGAATTATCTGGCCTGAGTCAGTCGCTCCTTTCCATGTCGGTCTGATTAATCTCAAATCAGGTAATAGCGACACCGATGCAATGTGTGAAACGTTGTATGAACGCCTTGAAAACGCCGGTTTTGAAACTCTTTATGACGATAAGGATCAGCGTGCCGGAGCCAAATTTGCCGCAATGGATCTCATTGGCCTGCCATGGCAGGTTATTGTCGGTCCCAGAGGTATTAAATCGGGTGAAGCCGAGATGAAAAACAGGCGAACCGGGGAACGGTTTAATGTGTCGTTTGATGAAGTCATTGAGCGTATCAAAGCTGGTCAGGGAAATTGATGCGGTAAATACCGCGCGAACTGCATGGTAGTTTCTGTGCATCCGGGAGTAACCATGTCGCTCAAAGCAGCAACTCGTCCATTTGCGCCATTTGAATGGAAACTTGCATTACGTTATTTGCGCTCACGGCGGCGTGAAGCGTTCATATCAGTAATTGCCTGGATCTCATTCATCGGCATCGCGCTGGGTGTGGCAACTATCATCATTGTCATGGCAGTCATGAATGGTTTTCGTACCGAGTTATTGTCCATGATACTGGGTATTAACGGGCACATCATCGTTCAGGGGATAGACAAATCACTTGATGATTTTGATCAGGTGGCACAACGTATCGAAGGTGTTGACGGCGTTAAATTTGCAATTCCTTTTGTTGAGGGGCAGGTATTGTCTTCGGGCCCCGGAGGATCAGGCGGCGCATTGGTCAGAGGGATGTCACTGGAAAATCTAAAGCATCTCGACCTTGTGAGGAACAATATTCGCCAGGGAACTCTTGATGGATTTGACACAACCGGTGGTGTTGTAATCGGGATTCGACTTGCTCGCTCTCTTGGTGTCATTGCAGGAGATCGTATTACGCTTATATCCCCGAAAGGTGCTGTAACCCCAATGGGAGTTGCCCCGCGGATTAAAGCCTATCCTGTGACTGCCGTGTTTGAAATCGGTATGGCGGAATATGATTCAACATTTGTATTTATGCCTCTGCCCGAAGCACAGGCTTACTTTAACAAGGTTTCTACTGTATCTGCGATTGAAGTGTATTTGAATGACCCGGACGAAGTGGCTGTGATGAGAAGTCCGGTCCACGATGCTGTTTCCAAGCCTTCTTATTTAACCGACTGGCGTGAGAGAAATGTTACATTCTTTTCCGCGCTGGAAGTCGAACGCAATATTATGTTCATCATTTTGACTCTGATTATTCTTGTTGCTGTTTTAAATCTTGTTTCCGGGTTGTTTATGCTGGTGAAGGACAAGGGCCGCGATATTGCCATATTACGCACCATGGGTGCTACAAGGGGCGCAATGTTGAGAGTTTTTCTAATAACCGGTGCCACGATAGGTATCGTTGGTACGCTGACGGGATTTATTCTGGGAGTAACGGTTTGCCTTAATATTGAATCCATAAGGCAAGGGGTTTCATGGCTTACCAGTACCGAGTTATTTTCTCCCGAGTTGTATTTTTTATCCAAATTGCCAGCCGATATGGATGTAAACGAAACAATTACCATTCTTGGTGTGACTTTGGTGTTATCGTTTTTGGCGACATTATACCCCGCTTGGCGTGCCGCAAAACTCGACCCCGTCGAAGCATTGCGCTATGAATAGTTCGTTACAAACAACATCAAAAAGTGCATCCAGCGCATTAGGGGCAATATTGCCATCTTCAACCAACACCAGCCCGGTTTTGCATCTTAGCCGGGTCAGCAGGATCTTTCAGGAATCTGAAAGGCAACTTGTCATTCTGAATGAGATTGATCTGGAATTGTGGCCAGGGCAGATTTGTGCATTGGTTGCACCATCGGGTGCAGGGAAATCCACACTGTTGCAAATTGCCGGATTACTTGAAAAGCCGGATGCCGGAGAAATTTCCATTAACGGAGTGGCGCTGGCTTCAGCTTCTGATGCCGAACGGACTGCTGTGCGTCGTTCGGAACTAGGCTTTGTATATCAATTTCATCATTTACTTCCCGAGTTTACTGCGTTGGAAAACGTTGCAATGCCACAGTTGATAAACGGATTGTCTCAAAAAGCAGCAGAGGAAAGGGCCCTTCAGTTGCTGGCATACATGAAAGTGGATCATCGTGCTGACCACCGGCCGGGGGAATTGTCAGGTGGCGAACAACAACGTGTTGCCATCGCCAGAGCTGTGGCCAATGCACCCAGGTTATTATTGGCAGACGAACCCACCGGTAATCTTGATGCGACGACGGCCGACCACGTATACAAGGCACTTGAAACTCTGGTCCGAAATTCCGGCCTCTCGGCACTCATTGCGACTCACAATTTGTTTTTAGCGGAGAGAATGGATCGTCAGATAACGATCGTAGACGGCAAGGTAGTTCAACTTTAGACGGGATAGACGCTTAAAGGGGTCCCGCTGAATTACATTCACAGAAACTTAACTATAACAAACAATGTTCCAAATGGTTGAGATATTGACATTGTAATAAGAACAAAACGAATACATAATAGAAACATAAAGTGAATTTGTGGGAGATTATTATGTATTTGGTTCGGGATTTAGCTGCATTTGGTTCTCTTTGTTTGTTCTTTTCTATGGCGATCATCTGGATAGACGCTATGAATTGATCAAACTGAATGTCAGGTAAATGAATCATGCAAAGTGCTCAATCTGTATCCCATTACGTGGCGCCTGGCTTTGTCCATTTACGAGTGCATTCAGCCTATTCTCTTCTGGAAGGGGCGCTGACGGTTGGCAGCATAATCGACCATGCAGGTAAAAACGATATGCCTGCTATTGGTATTTGCGATACCCGTAATCTTTTCGGGGCTCTTGAATTTTCAGAAAAATCGAACAGTGCCGGGCTCCAGCCCATCGTCGGCTGCCAGCTCAATATTTTGTTTGATGACCGGTTGGGCGAAATATATCAAACTTCCAGCAAAGCCGTTTTGCCGAAAATTCCATTGATCGCTGCAACGCCCAAAGGTTTGTACAACCTTATTCTGTTGGTTTCCAGGTCGTTTCTTGAAAATGATGGCGAGATTGAGCCGTGTATAACAATCGGGGATCTACAGTCTCTTTCTGATGGGCTGATTTGTCTCACTGGTGGAATAGATGGGCCATTGGGTGAAGCATTGCTGAAAGGCGCCAATGATATTGCGCATTCGCGTTTGCAAACGCTGGAAGGATGTTTCAAAGATCGACTGTACGTCGAAGTTCAGCGCCATGGTCTTCAGGACGAAGTAAAAACAGAACCTTTATTCCTTAAGCTGGCCTATGACAATCAAATCCCGATAGTTGCAACAAACGGAGTGTTTTTTGGATCGAGGGATGATTATCAGGCGCATGACGCACTGATATGTATCGCCGAGGGCCGTATTCTGCTTGAGGAAAATCGTCGAAAATTAACTTCGGAACACTATTTCAAATCTCCACAGGAAATGCTGAAATTATTCAGCGATCTGCCTGAAGCTCTCGAGAATACAATAGAGATTGCCATGCGGTGCCATGTCAGGTCCTGCACGCGTAGTCCGATTCTACCCCGCTTTGCGGGTGCGGGCTCAAATGCTGAAGAAGCGGATGTCGTTGAAATTCAGGAAATGCGAAATCAGGCGGAGCTTGGACTGCAGTCTCGGCTGAATGAACATGGCCCTGCCGATGGATTGCAGGTTCAGGATTATCTGGATCGACTGGAATTCGAACTCGGAATTATCGAAAGTATGAAATTCCCGGGATATTTCCTGATCGTTGCAGATTTTATTAAGTGGGCCAAAGATCAGAATATTCCGGTAGGCCCTGGACGTGGGTCTGGAGCTGGATCTTTGGTCGCTTATTCCTTAACCATTACAGATCTTGATCCCTTACGTTTTGGATTACTGTTTGAAAGGTTTCTAAACCCTGAACGTGTATCCATGCCCGATTTTGACATCGACTTTTGTCAGGATCGCCGAGAGGAAGTTATCCGTTACGTACAGGAAAAATATGGCAAGGCAAATGTAGGACAGATTATCACCTTTGGTACATTGCAGGCGCGTGCCGTTCTCAGGGATGTGGGCCGCGTGATGCAACTACCATTCGGGCAGGTTGATAAACTCTGCAAACTCATTCCAATGAAGGGTGCGGTGTCTGTTTCACTAAATGAGGCCTTGAAAGATGAGCCGCGTCTGAATCTTGCACGCCGGGAAGAAAGCGCTGTTGACGATTTAATCAATATGGCGCTGAAACTTGAAGGTCTGTATCGCCATGCTTCAACCCACGCCGCAGGAATTGTAATCGGGGATAGATCACTGGATCAATTGGTTCCCATGTATCGGGATCCCCGCTCGGATATGCCGGTAACACAATACAATATGAAGTGGGTTGAACAGGCCGGATTGGTCAAGTTCGATTTCCTGGGTTTAAAAACACTGACGACATTGCGGACCGCGACTAATCTGATTGAAAAATCCCAAAACGTAAAAATCAATATTTCGCAAATTCCCATTGATAACGCAGATGCTTACAGAATTATGGCCGCAGGGGAAACTGTGGGCGTGTTTCAGCTTGAAAGCATGGGGATGCGTAAGGCGCTAATGGAAATGAAGCCCGATCAGTTTGAAGACATAATTGCAATTGTTGCCTTGTATCGACCCGGGCCAATGGCCAATATTCCAACATACTGCGCCTGCAAACACGGGACAGAAGAACCTGACTATCTCCATGAAGTTCTGGAGCCCATCCTCAAAGAAACATTCGGAGTGATAATCTATCAGGAACAGGTGATGCAAATTGCTCAGGTGCTGTCGGGTTATTCCCTTGGTCAGGCTGATTTACTCCGGCGCGCCATGGGTAAAAAAATAGCGTCGGAAATGGACAAACAACGTGGTGTGTTCGTCGATGGTGCATTTGAAAATGGAGTTAAACGCAATACAGCCGAGTATATTTTCGATCTTGTTGCAAAATTTGCCGATTATGGTTTCAACAAATCACATGCAGCAGCCTATGCTTTAATCGCTTATCAAACAGCTTATTTAAAGGCGAACTATCCGGTTGAGTTTCTCGCGGCGTCCATGACACTTGATATGGGTAACACCGATAAACTTAACGATTTTCGTCGCGATGCACTCCGTTTGGGAATTGAAGTCAAGGCACCGGACATCAATCACTCCCATGTGGCTTTTGAAGTAGATGCGAACACTATATTTTATTCGCTTGCTGCAATCAAAGGCGTAGGAAAACAGGCAGCAGAGCACATAATTGAGGTGCGTGGGACACGGCCATTTACTGATTTGCGAGAATTTGCCAGGCGGATAAACACAAGAATGGTGAATAAGCGAACACTCGAAAGTCTTGCCGCTGCTGGCGCATTTGACTGTGTATGTGCAAACCGGGCTCAGGTATTCGGAGCAATGGAAGAAGTGTTGAAACAGGCATCCGTCGAAGCAGGTGAACAGGAACGCGGCCAGGGATTTATGTTTGGTGAGGATACTTCCGGTACCAGCGAACCGCTTCCACCTGCTCGACAGTGGCTTTCAGCTGAAAAACTGCAACGGGAATATGCAGCCGTTGGATTTTATTTTTCTGCCCACCCTTTGGATGAATACGCGGACGCATTGGCAAAATTACGTGTACAAAATTGGTCCAGCTTCGAAAGTTCTGTAAAGAAGGGTGCTACCGCCGGCAGGCTTGCCGGTACGGTGACGGCCATGCAGGAACGAAAAACCCGTAAGGGCAACCGCATGGGTATTGTAACAATTTCAGATCCATCCGGGCAGTTTGAAGCGTTGTTGTTTTCTGAAGCACTTATGCAATATCGGGATATGCTGGAAGTTGGAAAATCGGTAGTTATTCATGTCGAGGCCGAAGACAATCCTGAAGGTATTTCGGTTTTGGTACAATCGGTTCGTTCCCTTAGCGAAGCAACGCGAAATGTACAGAAAACAATGCGGATATATTTGCGCGATAAAAAACCACTGGAATCACTAAAACATCAACTCAGGGGTTCAGGCGAAGGTGATGTAAGTTTGATTTTATTGCTTGGAACCGGCCAGACCGAGGTCGAAATCAAACTTCAGGGAACATTTGGAATTTCACCTCAAATTGCGAGTGCGCTTAAAACCATTCCTGGTGTCATCGAAGTGGAATTGTTATAGGCAGTTTGCGGAGTGCAAATTGGCTCAACACTCGGCCGGAACGTGCGAATTATAGTATTTCAACGAAATATTGGCATTGCCTGTTGTAATTCTATTCCGATCTTTTTATAACGCGCCTATCTCACACGCGAGAACGGAGGAAATACGCAAATTCGTATTTTCATCCAACCGGTGTTCATGTGAACAATCTCGCGGAGGTTTAACCGGTAAAACAGGAAATCAAAATGGCATTGCCCGATTACACAATGCGCCAGCTTTTGGAAGCTGGTGTGCATTTTGGACACCAGAAAAGTCGCTGGAACCCAAAGATGTCCCAGTACATTTTTGGCCATAGAAACAACATCCATATTATCGACCTGGGTCAGACAGTACCCATGCTTGATCGTGCCCTGCAGGCTGTAAGTGATACAGTTGCCAGCGGCGGTCGTGTGATGTTTGTTGGTACAAAGCGTGCGGCATCTGATGCTGTTGCCGATGCAGCACGTCGCTCAGCCCAATATTATGTTAATTCGCGCTGGCTTGGCGGCATGATGACAAACTGGAAAACTATTACCCAGTCTATTCATCGTTTGCGCAAATTAGAGGAAATGCTGGCATCTGATTCCCAGGGTTTCACCAAAAAAGAACGTCTTACATTGACGCGTGAGCAAGAGAAGCTTGAACGTGCTTTGGGCGGTATCAAGGATATGGGTGGCGTACCCGACCTGATCTTTGTGATCGATACCAATAAGGAAGCGATTGCAATCGCAGAAGCCCGTCGTCTTGGTATTCCGGTCGCAGCTGTTGTTGATACCAATTGTGACCCCGACGGAATCGATTTCCCTATCCCTGGAAACGATGATGCCGGTCGTGCGATTGCATTGTTCTGTGATCTCATTGCGCGTGCTGCTATCGATGGAATTTCTCGTTCATCAAGTGATCAGGGTGTTGATTTGGGTGAAGCTGAAGAATTTGTCGAAGAAGTCGCCCTGGAAGCAGGTGAAGCTCCTGTTGAAGAAGTTGCGGCTGCTCCTGCAGAAGCCTGATCTCACGACGGGTTTTGTTCGTTTTTAAATTCTATTTTTGTTGTAGCCGCTCAATTTGTGTTGAGCGGCTATGACTGTAACTATGAGAAGGTGAACTGAAATGGCGATTTCGGCATCGATGGTAAAAGAACTGCGCCAAAGTACCGGTGTTGGTATGATGGATTGCAAAAAAGCCCTGACAGAAACCGACGGCAATATGGAAGCGGCCGTTGATTGGCTTCGTGCCAAAGGTTTGTCAAAAGCAGCCAAGAAATCTGGACGTATTGCGGCTGAAGGTCTGGTTGGTATTTTCAGCGCAGGGAATAAAACTGCTGTTGTTGAAGTGAATTCGGAAACAGACTTTGTATCCAGAAATGAACAGTTTCAAGCGATCGTGAGAAACATTGCTGAAGTTGCGCTTAACGTTGGCGATTCTGTTGAAACGATTTCGAATGCCGATTGTGCAGGTTCAGGAAAAACCGTTTCTGAAACACTGACCGCAGCAATAGCAACGATCGGCGAAAACATGAACCTTCGTCGTGCAGATGTTTTGTCTGTTGAAAATGGTGTTGTAGCCAGTTATGTGCACAACGCAGTCGCAGATGGGCTAGGCCGCCTTGGTGTGCTTGTAGCGCTGGAGTCAACTGGTGATCGGGAAAAGCTGAACGAGATTGGCAGGCAGGTTGCCATGCATGTGGCTGCAACCAGTCCTCTCGCAATAAATGTCGAAGAAGTCGATCCTGTTGCTGTAGAGCGCGAACGCGCGGTATTTTCCGAGCAGGCCCGAGCATCTGGCAAACCTGAAAATATCATCGAAAAAATGGTTGACGGCAGGATGCGGAAATTCTTCCAGGAAGTTGTTTTATTGAAGCAGACTTTTGTTGTTGATGGTGAAAACACTGTTGAGCAGGCATTGAAAAATGCCGAAGAAACAGTTGGTGCTCCGATTACTTTAAAAGCAATATCCCGTATTGCCTTGGGTGAGGGTATTGAGAAAAAGCAGGAAGATTTTGCTGCCGAAGTCGCGGCCGCAAGTGGTCAGTCTTGATCTGAATTCAGATTACTGAGGACAAACAAGGGCGCCGGGATGACGAACCGGCGCCCTTGGTGTATCTGGTAGCAACTAGTTTGCACACCACATGAAGGGGAGCAAAGACCGTGGTAGCACCCGCATTTAACCGGATTTTGCTTAAACTTTCCGGTGAGGCCCTCATGGGCGACCAGACGTTTGGAATCGATCAGACCGTAGTTGAGAATTTCGCAACGCAGATATCGCAGGCGCGTACTCTCGGTGTTGAGGTATGTGTGGTTATCGGAGGCGGTAACATTTTTCGTGGCATGGCTGTGGCTGCAAAGGGTGGGGATCGTGTCACTGGTGATCACCTGGGTATGCTCGCAACTATAATGAACGCGCTCGCTCTTAAAAATGGGCTCGATTCAATTGATGTGCCATGCGTTGTGGTGTCGGCCGTTGCTATGCCGGCAATTTGTGAGACGTTCACGCAACGCGGTGCCATGAAACATATACAATCCGGCAAAGTTGTGATTTTTGCCGGAGGTACCGGCAATCCGTTTTTTACGACAGATACTGGTGCCGCTCTACGTGCTGCTGAAATGAAGTGTGACGCAATTCTGAAAGGCACACAGGTCGATGGTGTTTACACATCGGACCCCCGCAAGGATCCCGCAGCAAAACGCTTTGATCATGTGTCTCATCAACAGGTTCTTGAAGATGGACTTGCTGTCATGGATGCGACTGCAATAGCACTTGCCCAAGACAATATGATACCTATTGTTGTATTTTTAATGCATAGCGATGCGGCTCTGGAAACTGTTTTGAAAGGAGAGGGAACTTTCACTACAGTTTCAGGAAATTAGCAGGTACACATACGCATCTCAAAACATCGAGGCTACCATGTCCCAGGAATATGATATTGATGACTTGAACCGCCGTATGAACGGCGCAATATCGGTGCTTTCGACAGATCTCAATGGTCTTCGAACTGGCCGGGCTTCTGCCAGTTTGATGGATCCCATCCACGTTGAGGCCTATGGATCAAGAATGCCGTTATCACAGGTGGCAACGGTTAATGTGCCGGAATCCCGCATGATAACAATTCAGGTTTGGGACAGATCAATGGTTGGGGCTGTTGAAAAAGCCATTCGAGAATCCAGTCTGGGTCTGAATCCGGTGACTGAAGGTCAGCTCATGCGGATCCCGATTCCCGAACTCAATGAAGAACGAAGACAGGAAATGGTAAAGGTCGGACATAAATATGCAGAACAGGCTAAAATATCTGTTCGTCATGTTCGGCGTGATGGCATGGACTCGCTTAAAAAAATGGAAAAAGACGGTGACCTGAGCCAGGATGATAGCCGGGCCGAATCTGAGACGATTCAAAAATTGACTGACGACATGATCAGTAAAATTGACACATTGCTCGCAAAAAAAGAGCAAGAAATCATGCAGATATAGAGGGCAGTATTGTTCATGGGTAATGTGGTTGTTGATACAGCGGACAATCTGGAAGCTGCTTGCCTTGCAAGGCGGCCAAGGCATGTGGCGTTTATCATGGACGGCAATGGCCGGTGGGCCAATGCCAGAGGATTGTTGCGTACCCAGGGACATCGAAAAGGTGCAGAGGTTGTTCGTGAGGTTGTTCGTCAATCGATCGAACTGGATATTGAGCATTTAACATTATTCAGTTTTTCTTCCGAAAACTGGTCCAGACCTGCTGATGAAGTCAATGAATTGCTGGGATTGTTGCGGATGTTTATTCGCAGGGATCTTGCTGATTTACACAAAAACAATGTCCGTATTCGTATAATTGGTCGCAGGGATGATTTGAAAAGCGATATTCTGGATTTGCTGGTAGAAGCAGAACTGGTTACAACCAATAATACCGGCCTGCAATTAACAATTGCGTTTAACTACGGCGCCAGAGACGAATTGGTGCGTGCGATACAAAGCCTGGCCGGTGAAGTCCTGGCAGGTGCAATTTCACCGGATGAAATTTGTGAAAGCTGTATAAGTGATGCTCTTGATACTTCAGGCCTTCCCGACCCCGATTTGATCATTCGAACAAGTGGTGAGAAACGATTGTCCAATTTTCTTATGTGGCAGGCTGCTTATGCTGAATTTGTGTTTCTTGATGTGAACTGGCCCGATTTTAAGAAATCGGATTATCTGGAAGCGCTGGATGAATTTGCTTCGCGCGACAGGCGGTTTGGCGCAACGCACTCCAGTGTGGACAAAACCTGAGCGATGGCAATTTTTGATCACCTTTCCGACCTGGGGACCAGGACTGCATCTGCCATCGTAATGGCAATCATTGCAATCGGTGCTACATGGCTTGGATCCTGGTATTTTTTCGCATTTGCTGTTGTCGTAGCGCTCGTCGCATTTTCAGAGTGGATCAAAATTCTTGGCCATGGATTATTTAGTCTTCCAGCATTGTTGGGGTATGCCTCTATTTTGGCGTCCAGCCATATGATGATGACTGATGGCACACCTTTTTTACTTGTGCCATTGGGATGCGCAATTGCTGTTCTGATACTTGCGGGCAGTGTTTTAAAAAATTCATTGTTACTCGTTACTGGCCTCGCAATTTGCGGATTGTTTGGTCTTTCCCTGATATCCTTACGAGCAGATCCGGAATTGGGATTTCTTGCGATCGTGGTTTTGTTTGCTCTTGTCTGGGGTACAGACATTGGAGCCTATTTTACCGGCAGACTGATCGGTGGTCCGAAACTCTGGCCAGGTGTTTCTCCTAAAAAAACCTGGTCCGGATCGGTGGGGGGTACATTGATCGGAGCCGTTTCAGCGGCAATGATCATTTATTATCAGGCAGGGTTGATTTCAGCATTATTTATTGGGTTGTTGATAGTGTTATCTATCCTTTCCCAATTGGGTGATCTGGGTGAATCAGGATTAAAGAGAAAATTTGGAGTGAAAGACTCTGGGTCGATTATTCCGGGGCACGGCGGTGTTTTGGACCGAATTGACGGGTTCGCCATTGCTTGCATAGCCGCTGCTGCGATTGGTGTCGGATGGCCCGATTTGGGAACATCTGCAGCCGGGTTCCTCGGGTGGTAACGAAGATGAATTTGGTTTCCGATAAATTGCTTTCTACAAATGACCGGAATTGTGGCTCCAAACACATCACTGTTCTTGGTGCGACCGGTTCTGTTGGGACAAGCACACTTGATCTGGTTGAGAAATCAGGTGGCCGGTTTACTGTTCGTGCGCTCACAGCCAACACTAATGTAACTGCGCTTGCCAAACTTGCCATTCGGTTCCGCCCACAAATTGTTGTGATCGGGGACGAGAAATGTTTGCCGCAATTGCGAGAACTTCTAACCGGTGTGAAAGTAGAAATTGCCGCCGGGGAGTCTGCTTTATGTGATGCTGCATCTCTGGATGTAGATATGGTCATTGCAAGTATAGTGGGTGTTGCGGGGTTACGGCCCACACTTGCTGCTATTGAAGCTGGCAATTCCATTGGCCTTGCTAACAAGGAGTGTCTTGTTTCGGCTGGAACAATTTTTATGGCGAGCGCTAAAGCCAGGGGAGTACAAATACTCCCAGTCGATTCAGAGCATTGCGCCTTATTTCAGATATTTGATACCAGTCAATCTTCGGCGGTGGAAAAACTTACGATTACAGCGTCTGGTGGTCCCTTTCGAACCTGGGACATACAACGGATGGAAAATGTGACGCCTGCACAGGCATTGCGTCATCCTAATTGGGATATGGGACCAAAAATATCAATTGATTCAGCGACGATGATGAACAAGGGACTGGAAATTATTGAAGCATCGCATCTGTTTCCAGTTGAACCAGACAGAATTGATGCGGTCATCCATCCTCAATCTATTGTGCATGGCCTTGTGACGTATGTTGATGGTTCTACCATAGCACAATTGGCAAGCGCTGATATGCGCGGGCCAATAGGATTTTGTCTTGATTGGCCCAATCGCCGAAAACTTCCTGTGAAAACTTTGGACCTGACAGAATGTGGGCCGCTCACTTTTGAAAAACCGGATTTTGAGAGATTTAAATGTTTGCAATACGCTCTTGATGCCATGAACGAAGGCGGCGGGTTAACAAATATTTTGAATGCTGCTAACGAGTGTGCAGTTGCAGCTTTTTTGAAAAGTGATATTGGATTCCTTGATATCGCCAGAACCATTGAGCGCACTCTGGATCGCGCAGTGGCAAATGGTTTTGGCAATGCGCCGTCCTGTCTTCAGGATGTTCTTGAACAGGATGCCCGGGCACGCACGGTTGCACGGGAAATTATGTAAAATCAACATTGTGAAGATACTGTTTTTGTGGCGGTACAATTCAATCTGGAGAAATATGCATGGACTACATTGTTGATGTAATTCAAAACATGGGACAAATGATTGTCGGGTATATTTTGCCATTTTTGTTTGTTTTGACAATTGTGGTATTTTTTCATGAACTCGGGCATTTTCTGGTAGCACGCTGGCGTGGGGTTCATGTTCTCGCATTTTCAGTTGGATTTGGACCGGAACTTGTAGGGTTTAATGACAAACAGGGCACGCGCTGGAAAATCTGTGCTGTGCCTTTGGGTGGATATGTAAAGTTTCTTGGCGATGAAAATGTCGCCAGTGTTGCGGATGAAGCGGCATTGGCCAATTTGAGTGAAATTGATAGAAATCGTGCATTTCACAATAAGAGTCTATTCAGTAGATCGCTGATTGTTGTGGCCGGTCCTGTAGCAAATTTTCTTCTGGCTATTATCATTTTCTCTTCGCTTTTTGGTTTGTATGGCAAGACGGTTATATCGCCGCGTGTTGACGGCGTTACCGAAGGCAGTGCTGCCCAGATTGCTGGATTTCAGCAAGGTGATCTTATTCTCGGAATAGATGGTCATGTTATCCAGGGGTTCATGGATGTTCAGCGTCTGGTTTCCGGACAGGCCGAAGAACAATTGAAATTTGAAGTCGAGCGCGATGGAACAACAATCGAGATTGTTGCTACCCCCAGACGTACAACCACAACTGATCAATTCAAGAATACAATTGAAATTGGGGTGCTCGGGATCCAGAGAAATCCGGAAAGGGACGAATTACGGACGATACGTTTTGGCCCGGTGGAAGCTGTAGTGGCAGGTACGCAGGAAACCTGGTTTGTAACCGTTCGCTCATTGTCGGCTATTTACCGTATTATTACCAACCGGGATTCCGCTGATCAGCTTGGCGGTCCAATCAGGATTGCAAAAATGTCAGGTCAGGTTGCAACTCTTGGTCTGGGCGCGCTTATCACACTGGCTGCTTACCTTTCGATCAGTATAGGTATGCTGAACCTTTTTCCGGTTCCGATGCTCGATGGTGGCCATTTGTTGTTTTATGCAATCGAGGCGGTAATCAGACGGCCATTGAGTGAGCGGTTTCAGGAATATGGATTTCGTGTGGGATTGCTGGCTATCCTGGCGTTGATGGTTTTTACAACCTGGAATGACATCAGCGACTTCTACAGGAATTAATGAAACCTGATGGTTTATATCGTTAATATTCCCAGGCATGTTGGTGACAAATTTAATAATTACACGTCTAAATGCATGAAAGGCTTGCACCTTGTTGGAATACGTTTACAAACATCATAGGGATGAGAATCTCATCCGGGGTCTTCCGGATGTAACGAATTTTGATAGTGAGAGGGTTTCTTGCCCGATGAATAAAAAGTTTATGGCACTTAGGGGAGTAGCATTAGCAGTCGTTTTGACAGCAGCTACGCCATTTCTTCCTGAAATTATGACTGGTTCATGGACGGTTAGCGCCATTGCGCAGACTGTAAATCAAGTGGTTGTAAAAGGTAACTCACGGGTCGATGCCGAGACCGTGCGTGCGTATATCACCATTAAGCAAGGCCAAAGGGCCGACGATTTTTCTATTGATGAGTCACTTAAGGCTCTGTATGGAACTGGCTTGTTTAAAGATGTGGATATAAGAACCAGCGGTAATACGCTGGTTGTGACGGTGGTTGAAAATCCGGTCATAAATCGTATCGCATTTGAAGGTAATAAGAAAATTCGCGATAACGCGCTTTCACGGACTGTGATTTCCAAAGAACGTGGTGTGCTCACTGAAGCCCGTGTTCAGCAGGATGTGCAGAGGATATTGGAAACATACAGGCGCTCCGGTAGATTTAACGCGCAGGTTGAACCAAAGATAATTGATCTTTCCCGTGGCCGTGTTGATTTGGTCTACGAAATATCCGAAGGCGACAAGACCGGGGTTTCGCGTATTACCGTTATTGGTAATACAGCATTTTCAGATCGTCGGTTACTCAAGGTTATCCGTACTCGTGAATCCGGTTTGCTGAGTTTCCTGCGTTCAGGTGATAACTATGACCCTGACAGGCTGGATGCTGACAGGGAATTGCTTCGTAAATTCTATCTTGATCATGGTTATGCAGATTTCAGGATTGTATCGGCAGTTGCCGAGCTTGATCGTGAACGGAATGTATTTTTCATCACGATCACCGTAGATGAGGGTGAGCCGTACAGAATTAGTGATGTGCAGATTGAGTCAAATATTCCTGATGTAGATCCTGTTGCGTTGGAAAGAGTGATCACGACCGATGTTGGTGATACATATTCTGCAAAAGCTGTCGAGAAGTCTCTTGAGGAATTGACGATAGAGGTGTCTCGTTCAGGGTATGCGTTTGTGCGGGTGACGCCTCGTGGAGATCGTGATTACGAAAATCACACAATTTCGCTGACATATTTTGTTGATGAAGGAACACGGGCGTATATTGAGCGCATTAACGTCAACGGAAATACGCGTACTCGCGATTATGTGATACGTCGCGAATTCGATCTGGCTGAAGGTGATGCGTATAATCGTGTTCTTGTTGATCGTGCAGAGCGTCGTTTGAAAGCTCTTGGGTATTTCAAAACAGTATCGATCACGACGGAGCCAGGGTCTTCGCCAGATCGTGTGGTCCTTAATGTTACTGTTGAAGAACAATCTACCGGTAATATATCATTTGGTGCAGGTTATTCTTCAGCAGACGGGTTCATCGGAGACGTTGAGCTAAGCGAGAACAACTTTCTTGGTCGTGGGCAGCAAGTGAAGCTGGGTGTGGGTCTTGGTCAAAAAACAAGAACTTACGATATCTCTTTCACTGAGCCTTATTTTTTGGGACGCCGGGTTTCTGCAGGGTTTGATCTGTATCGCCGCGCATATCAGGATAATGATTTCCGGTCTTATGATCAGACAACAGATGGTGCTACCATAAGATTTGGTATGCCGATTACTGAGAATTTGAAGGCGCAGATTCGGTATAACTATGAAGCTGACAAGATCTCTGATCCAGAAGCCGGGTCGTCCTTGTCGATAACCCAGGTTGCTGCGGCTGGACGTACTGTGAAGTCATCATTGGGTTATTCTTTGATATATAACTCACTCGATAATATGGTTGAGCCGCATGACGGCATCTATGTTCGCTTTGATCAGGATTTTGCTGGTCTGGGTGGTGATGTGAGATATCTTCGTTCGACCATTGATGCGCGTTATTATCGGGAAGTTTATCCTGAACTGGGGATAGTCGGTCTGGTGAAATTTACCGGTGGTAACATAATAGGTGCCGGCAAAGATATTCGCCTCGTTGACGCTTTCTTTAAGGGTAGCTCGACATTGCGTGGCTTCAAATCGTCCGGATTTGGTCCAAGAGATCTGGCATCTGCAAATAAGGATGCTCTGGGTGGCAAGACGTTTGTTGCTGCTACTGCCGAGCTTCAGTTCCCCATATGGGGTCTGCCAGAAGAGTTTGGATTACGCGGATCCGCTTATGCTGACGTTGGAACAATGTTTGGGACAGACGCAGGCAGTATTGCCGGTGTGACTGTTCGTGACGAAAAAGCATTACGGGCATCAATTGGTGTCGGCCTGATATGGAATTCTCCTCTTGGGTTGTTGCGTGCTGATCTGTCACATGTGTTGGCGAAAGATGAACACGATCAAACAACGATGTTC
The DNA here is from genome assembly GCA_016764535.1 of Cohaesibacteraceae bacterium. Taxonomy (GTDB): domain Bacteria; phylum Pseudomonadota; class Alphaproteobacteria; order Rhizobiales; family Cohaesibacteraceae; genus JAESRR01. The sequence goes on from JAESRR010000027.1 coordinate 16,736, forward strand.
CATTTTGGAGCCGGTACACAATTCTAATTGTCGAAACAATCAGAGAAGGCCGTCTTCCGT
>JAESRR010000187.1 GCA_016764535.1 Cohaesibacteraceae bacterium
CCTTCACTCATACCTACATATCTTCTATCACGGTTTACGAGAAATAAAGTTAAAGTAGCATTGACGGGGGATGGCGGAGACGAACTATTCGCTGGATACGATCCTTTTGCGGCTCTGACATTCGCAAGAATCTACAAAAATATTGTACCGATGGCTCTCCATAAAAGACTGCGTAGATTAGTTGAATATATGCCAAAGTCCTCAGCAAATATGAGTTTTGACTTCAAAGTAAGGAGGGCACTTATGGGGCTGGATCATCAGGCTCCATATTGGAATCCGGTTTGGTTAGCCCCCCTTGAGCCAGATGATATTATTGAATTATTCAATGAAAAAATCCACATTGAAGATTTATATAGCGAAGTACTGGCATTGTGGGACGAAGGCCAAAATAAGAATTTGGTCGACAAAACACTAGAATTTTATAGCAATTTCTACTTGCCAGATAACATTCTGACTAAAGTTGATCGAGCAGGAATGTTGAATGGGTTGGAAGCTCGATCAATTTTTCTGGATAATGATGTAGTCGACTTTGCACGACGCTTACCTGCTGAATACAAGTTTGATGGACGGCAACGGAAAAAAATCCTTAAAAAGGCTTGTTCCGGGCTTGTGCCTGATAAAATCATCAACCGCCCAAAGAAAGGTTTCGGGGTGCCGCTAAAGCTCTGGCTTTCCTCTCTGCCGCTTGACAGTAATAACGCCAATGTTTTGAAACTTAATAGAAATCAAGTGCAGTCAGCATTAGATTCACATCAGTTAGGACAAGCGGATCATCGCCTGTTTCTGTGGAGCTGGAGTGTGCTTCAATTTGGAAAATTTTAGAAGTCTTTAGAATATATCACATTGACAGTGATAGGTCCCAGTGACAATTCATGGGAATATGTGTAGCTAATATTTGTGACCTGAGACCCTACTCTCCTCCACTTATTGTGAGAGTCCGTCGGTTTGTTTATGGCCTTAAGCGGCCTGTTTTTGCAATTAAGCACGACTGTTCCGAAAATATGAACAGTATTCAAAACTATTGGTACAATAACCATTTTACAACAACCCGGAAATCTACTATTAGAAAACATGGCCAATCCGCCGTGTGCTCAGAGAAATAATTATAATGCGTGCCATCATTTCCAGGTTGGAATTTCCTCTTCATCATCTGATCTGGTTCCCACCGATAGTTTTTGGGTTGCTGTTTTTTGGCCGACCTTTCTTTCTGGGATTTGTGCATGATGACTGGAGTATCTTCGTTGTACCCCACAAACTGCCCTGGAATGAATTTGTCGAATTTTCGTTTAGCTCATATCAGGATCGCCCTGTTAGTCGAATTACTTTATTTCTTACTAATCTGGCCTGGAATGGATCGCCTCAGGGGCTGGTAATGTTGGCATCTGGTATCGTTGCTCTATCCGCAGCAACGCTCTACCTGTTTCTTCGTCAACTGGAAGCCGCGACCAAGCAACGAACTTATGCAGCGGAGGTAGGAACGACATTCTGGATTGTCATGCCTTGGGGAATGGGATACTCTGTCTGGAATTCAGGCTCAACAACATTATTTTGTATGGTCCTGTTTTTGATCTCCGCTATTTTTTTGTTTTAGATATATAAATCGAGGCAATATCTATAATATTCTCATCGCATGTATTTTCCTTGTCGCTTCATATTGTACTTATGAAGCTTTCTATCTTGCCTTTGTACCGGTTATTTTAATAGCAGCGGTTTTTTCAAATAATGAACGGCCCGTGTTGAATAGAGCATTAATTTCTCTAATTTTGATGTCGCTTGTACAGGTAACGGTCGTTTATATACTCAAAGCAAAAACCCCGAAGTCTGTCGATTTTGACCCGGTTTTTGTTTTGGGGCATTCAAAAAAAACTTAACATTGGGGGATAGCAAGAACAAGTTGTTGTTAGCAGTTGGCGTGGCGCTATTAGGGATTGCTATTGGAACTTTGCCGTTCAGTTTAGCACACTACGCCATTCATGGGAGTATTTTCACGAACAAGCATGGCTGCAAATGTTTGGATTACTGTGCTCATCGTAATTTTATGGATGGCTTACAATCAAAAAAACTCTGCTGGGAAAATATCGTTCCCAGCGAGGTGGCTAACCCTCATGATCGTGTCTTTGGTAGCAAGTGCGATTAACCTTTATCCCTGGCATCTTTCGTRGGAACGGCAACAATTAATACTGAGCGATATTGATGAATTTTCTTTTGCTGATGTTCCGAGTGGTGATGCAATACTGCTCAACGAACCTTTATATATCTGTGGAGTAGAAGTATTCGCCGCCTCTTGGGATATATCTTCTGCCGTTTACGCAAAAACCAAACAATTGGACCTGTATGCTAAAGGTAAGGTTCCAGGTATCTATCCTATGTATTTAAATGTACCGGTTGTCTGGGACGGCAGCGGAATTTTGATGCTTAGGTGTGGAGTCTCATGAGGTTGTTCATTGAAAGTCCTGAACGACTGATTGGTGTTTTCTTATTTATACCAGCATGAGGTCGATGCCAATTGTAATGGTGCAGCCACCAGGATAGTTCTGTTTTTCGTTGTTCGGACGAGCTATACGCCCTGGCGTAGGCCCATTCTCGCAGTGATGATTGAATGAACCTTTCGGCTTTWCCRTTTGTCTTTGGWGTATACGGYCTTGTGTAGATRTGGCGTAAACCCAACTCCCGRCAACAGGTATTAAAKGCGATTGATTTGTAACAGGCGCCATTGTCCGTCATCACTCTGTCAATTGTTATGCCCAGCTTCCGATAAAAGGCAATGGCAGCTTTCAGGAACGTGATGGCACACTGTCTGCGTTCCGTTGGCAAAACCTGTGAGAACGCAATGCGGGAATGATCATCAACACAAACATGGACATACTCCCATCCAATACCGGGCTTTTGGCCCAGGGATCGCCGGTTTCCGGTAATTCTGTGCCCTGTTCTGCTGAACTTGCCCAACTTTTTGATATCGATATGGATCAGTTCTCCCGGAGTATCTCTCTCATAACGGATGACAGGCGGTTGTGGTTCCAGATCTCGCCAGCGGTTCAGGCCATGGCGTTTGAGTATTCGGCCTACAGTGGATCTACTGATACTGGTTTCTTGTGCTATGCGATCAAAAGTACGCCTTTGCTTTCGAAGGCAAACAACGCGATCCTCAACACTTTTAACTGTACGTGATGGGCTGATATGTGGTCGGGATCGGCGATCAGTCAGGCCCGCCAGTCCAAATTCCTTAAATCGCCGTTTCCATTTGTAGACGGTGCGAACCGAAATACCCGCCGCACAGGCTACGTCTTCAATGTGTTCCCCTCGCGCAAGGCGGGCAATCAATAGTTCTCGACCTTTGGGGGTTAAACGGGCATTCTTGTGCATGTTCATTCGGTCCTTTTTGAAAGCAAAGTTGTCGTAAACTCAGCGTTCCAGATATGGATCGAATGAACAACCTAATGAGAACTCACACCTAGATGTGAAAAGTAGCGAACCAACCGGCAATAGGGTTGCAGAAGAACAAGCGAGCCCTTTTGTGGTTATTTTTTCTTTGATATCATGCAGGCGGTTTGTGCGACATGAAGTTATGTCAGTTGGCGTAACCCAAGGAATGTTACCGTTCCAGAACTCGTCAATGGCTCGGGAAGGAGTGCCGCCGCTAGTGATCGCTGCCAAATTCTCGAGTGACGATTCAGTCCACTTACTCATACCCAAGCTCCACAAGAAACTTTTGCAACTGGGCTGAAGCCTTATCCCGCTCCTGTTCAATTGACTTTGCTGTCACGGCGTATTTCGACCAAAGGTTCTCGATGGCTTTGACGCAGGCGCGCTGGTCTGCGCGCAGATAAGCCGCATAGGTCTGCATCAGGATTTTGCGCAACCGTTCGACGATCACAATACGAGCTTCGTCATTCGAGATTTTTGCCCGTGCACTGGCCACCAGTTCATCGCGCTTGCCTTCTATCGCTTTGATCGTCGCCTTGAGGGTTTTTACTTCATCCTCAAGCAGTTTGTGTTGTTCAAGGGCTTTGGTGATGGACATGGCAAGCTCGTAGGCAAGTTTACCCTGGGTGATAGCATCGGTCAGGGGGGCTGCATATTCTGACTGGTGGTTCACTTTGGCCGACAGTTCCAGAATGCGCTTGCCATTGTCAAAGTCGGGTGCTTTTTGCGTAAACCCTTCGCTGCAATAGGTAGATTTTTTTGCGCCCTGCAGCAGTTTCGCCGCTGCCTGGATTTCGACAAAGATGTTCCCCGCCAGATCCTTTACGGTCTTAAGCTGTGCCTTCCAATCAGTATTGGCGCTTTTGAGATCAGCCTTTTTGTTTTTGACATCGTCAGCGGGCAGTACGCCGTTGTCGCAGCTATCTTCAAAATCCTCTTCACCGGCAGCAGCAAACAGCGCTTGCAACTCCGCCAACCGCGCTTGCGTGCTTTCCAGTTCTTCCAGGATTTCCGGAAACTGGCTTTGTAAAATGTCTTCGTCCGGAATGAGTTCCGGCCCCCATCCACTGGCTGCAATGGATTTGAAATCTGCCTTGAGCAAATCCACATAATTGGCAAAGGCACCACGCACCTGTGAACGCGTAAGCAACGACTGACCCGCCAGCTTTTGTTCAATGCTGGCTAGCATGGCACTGCGCATGACATAGATATTACCGGTATTTTCTTTTTGGTTTTCCGGGTCAGGCGCGAGAGCTTCCACAATCGGGAAATTGGCCTGCCACCAATCATCGAGCTGCTGCATGAATGCTGCATGGCTAGCCATCACACTTGGATGATTGGAGACAAGATCAGCAATCTGGCGCTTCTCACCCATGGCCGGTGCCAGATCGAGATAGTTTTCATCACGAGGCACAAAACAGTCTTCGCGCAAATGAGGGTAATTCGACCAAAAATGTTCGAGACTATCCACTTCTGAAATGGGCACACCGCCGTGTAGATGGGCCCGCACGTCTTGCGGTTCGGGCGGAGGTGCGTTATCCACATAACGGCGAATATTGCAGTTGTAGTCTTCCGTCTCAATTTCTGCTTTTGGAACACGCCGCGCATAGGCTGGAATGTCCTCACCGGAACGGTAGGCGTGGATGATCTTGTCGATATCCTCAGGCCGAAGATGGTTCTGAGCTTTGCCTTCACGGTATTCACGATCCGCGTTGATGAAGAGCACATGATCTCGAGCGCCAGCACCTTGCTTGTTCATCACCAAAATGCAAGCGGGAATGCCGGTGCCGTAAAATAGATTGCTCGGCAGACCAATAATTGCCTCCAGATAACCTTGCTCAATAAAATGCTTGCGCGCTTCACGTTCCTCACCACCGCGAAACAGAACACCGTGCGGCATGACTGTAGCCAGACGACCATCATGTTTAAGCACCGAGAGCATGTGCTGTACAAACATCAGATCCGCCTTTTTGCCACCTTCAGGCATCATTACCGGAAAACGACCCGGAAATTTTAGGTCTTTCTTGATGTAATTTTGGCTGAAAGGTGGGTTCGCGAGGACGCGGTCAAAACGCTTTAGTTCATTATTATCGTCTAAATGCTGCGGCTCCTTGATCGTATCTTCCTGCCGGATATCTGCATGCGATATGCCATGCAGCAACATGTTCATTTTACAGATCGACCAGGTTGTACCGATCTTTTCCTGGCCATTCAGCGATATTTCGTCTGCATCGCCATTGTTTTCCCGCAGATAGTCGCGGGTCTGGATCAACATGCCGCCAGAACCAACCGTTGGATCGTAAACACTCATGCCTTCCTTAGGGTCGCAGACCTCAACGCATATTCGTACCACCTCGGCGGGTGTGTAGAACTCACCTGCCTTTTTACCAGCGGAATCCGCAAAATATTTGATCAACCATTCATAGGCGGCGCCTAACAAATCGGGGAATTCAAAATCTTCATCCTTTAGGGGAATTTTTTCAAAGTTTAGGACAAAGTTGGCCAAAGTATCATCATCCAGGGTGCGTTGGCCGATTTTGCGGTTGAAGTTTATGCCCTTTAGTACGTCCTGTAAGGCATCTGGATTTGCATCCTCGATTGCTTCAAGCGCTTTGTTTAAAGTGGTTCCAACATTTTCTTTGACGTGTTTGAGAGCCGGGTGATCAACAAGTTTCTTCTCCCCTTCCTCAAATACTTCTTCCACCCAGCCGTGGTTCCAACGGGAGCGTTCGGGGACAAAAAAGTATTGACCTGTGTAATTGTCGGGATCTTTTAGCTCTATTTCAATATCTTCCAAGCTCATACCCTGATCGGCGAGTTCAACGCTTTTTTCTGCCTGACGCTGGTCAAACAGGTCACTGGCCCGTTTGAGAAACAGCATGCCGAATATGTATTCTTTGTATTCGCTGGCATCCATGCTGCCACGCAGATCGTCGCATGCCGTCAACAACAGGCTCTCCAAACGGGCCAAAGTAAGCTTTAGTTTCATTTGGTGAAGTGCCTCTGCATATTGGTAAAAAATTGAGTGGTGGCGAACATTGTTCGTCAGAAATTGTTTTTGTCAAACGTAAACCATGTTTGTGTACGACAGAGTTATGGCAATGCAAAACGCTAACAACTTTATTCGTGGCAGCAAATCGGCGTTTTCATTTTTCCAGATACTTATTTCTCCACGCAATTTACATTCCACGTTTTCTCAAAATATCTTCCAGCTCAGCACGCGTTAACGGTGCAACATCATCACGTTTGCGCACGATGTTTAATTGAATCGATTCAACGGAATAATGTGTTCTGCCTTGATCGGGCATGCAGGCAATCCATCACTACCCTATCAAATGCCGTATCTGCCGGTCATTGTTAGTCAGCAGCCACCCTCAATAGGCATCTGAATATTTGGCACACCGCTCAACATCATTCAGATCAGTTACACATTTCAGTTCACCACGTTTGTGCGCGAGGTAAACATCAGAAAAACCATCAGGAAACCAATTACGCACCTTCTTGTTGTTCTCAAACCGTGAAAGCGCCTCTTCAAGGGATTGGGGGAGGCGGGTATAGCCGCGATCTTCCAGCTCCTTCTCCGACAGAACGGAAAGATCTTCCTCGGTAACGGAAGGCGCGGGCAATTTGTCTTCGATACCCTGTGTCCCGGCATGGATAATTGCTGCCAGTGCCAAATAGGGCGAGGCCGCAGCATCAGCGGCTCTGAATTCAAAATTGTACTGCCTGGCTTTCTTTTTCGGGTCGGTGGCGGTTATGGGGCAAATGCGGACCGATGCCTCGCGATCCCGGAAGCCAAGATTATTATAGGCCGCGCTCCAGCGATGCGGGGTCAGGCGCAAATAAGAGATCGCGGAAGGTGCGGTAAGGGCGATGATGCTGTCAAGATATTTAAGAACTCCAGCGATGAAAGATCCGGTTAAAGAAGACATTCCGGCAGTCCCCGCCTCGTCATATGTGGCAGGTGTTCCATCAGGGTTTAGAAAACTCATGTGGATGTGAACACCGTTGCCAACACTGTCGGGGTCGAGAATCGGGCAAAAAGTTGCCTCATCCCCGTATTTTCTTGCTGTTGCCCGGGTTAGCTCCCGCAAAATGACGGCAACATCTGCGGATCGCACGCCCTGATCAGGACCGACAACAACTTCATATTGCTCACGGCCATATTCCTTCATGAAGGAGTCGGTCTGAATGCCTGTCTTTTCAAGGGCAGCCATTAATGTTTCACCCAGCGCCCGGCGATCCGAAAATCCGGCAAGCGAATACGCTTTACCCTTTGATGGCGTTTCTGACTTCAATTGAAATTCGTGCTCGAATGCCGAGAGAAGGCTAACCCCGCCTGCGGTTTTCAGACGGTCGAGCGCCGTTTTGAGAATTGTTCGGGTGCAACATTCCCATGGTTCGCCCTCAAGGGTGGTGATGTCACCCATAACGAACCGTTCGGGCGCAGTGTTATCTTCAAAGTCGACATCAACACTTGTTGTTTCGTCCGGGATCAATAACAGATCACCCAGTGCGCCATAGGGGCTGTCTGCGATAACATCAAAGCAGGTTATCTGAACATTTGTCGGGGTCCAGCCAACGCCGTGCTTTAGACGTTTTTTGAAATCAGCGAGGGGAAACGCCTTGCCGCGCGTAATTCCGGCAATGTCGGATGTCGCGACGAAAATCAGAGGTGTCTCGATCATTATTTATCTTCCGTATTCAATCGCATGGAATCCCATTTTTGAATTCTTCGGCGTGTTTTATCCCAGTTTAATTCTGCGGCACGTGCAAGCATGGCTTCGATCAGGGCGAAGGCCCCGACATAGCTGTCCCAAAGTGTCCCGCTTTCAATCGGCAGGGCAATGACTTCGCGAGCATTTCCGGCAATGGGAGAAAGCCATTTGTCCGTGAACAATATCACATGGGTTTTGTTGTGCAGGGTTGCGTGTTCCGCAAGACTTGCAAGGTTTGATTGATATCTACGAAAATCAACAACGATCAAAAGGTCTTTGGGTTTCATCCGCAAAAGGTAATCGGGCCAGGCTTCCGGATCAGCAGGCAAATGGTAAACATCCGGGCGAATCTGTCGTAAATGCCGCGAGAAGTATTGGGCGATGGTATCACTGATGCGACCGCCTATTACAAAAACCTTGCGCCGTTCATCCCCAATCAGTTCACTCAGTCGATCAAACTGGGCAATGGTGATGGCTTCTGCAGAAGTGGTCATCAAATCGTTCGCACGGGTAACAAAATCGCTAAAATAGTCGCTTCGGGCCGGATGTCGTGTTTCATGCAAATCAATCGGAGACCGTTGCCGTTCTTTAAGCTCCTCGATGAGCTGACGTTGAAACTCCTGAAATCCCTGAAATCCAATTTTATTTACAAACCGCGAGATCGAAGCAGCCGAGATTTTGGTTTTTTTGGATAGTTCCTGAATTGGCTCAAGCCCCAAAAACGGATAATCCGCCAAAAGCGCAGAACTCAGTCGGCGTTCCGCACTGGTAAAGCCGTCGGAATTTTTGTCAATGCGCTCGCGAACCTGCATGCCGTCTCCTGTTTTGATCAATGTCGCACATGAAAATAATTTGTCAATTTACAAAATAACATTGACACTGAAAATGATTCATCGAATATTGCGGCAATCTGAATTGTGGAGTTGCCCGTGATTACCGCCCCGAAACGACAGCTGGTTATATCTATCACAGCTATATGCCTGGCCGGTATTATTGCAGCTGGATTGTCGACTTTTGCAGGTCCCGCAAGTGCGCGGGTCATGACAGTGTTTTTCATATCTCTCATTGCTGTCGTCGGGATGGGCGTATACAGCGGCAATTCCGGAATTTTGAGTTTTGGTCACCTGGCGTTTATGGGCATCGGTGCATATGCAGCCTCGCTTCTCACAGTACCTTCCGGCATGAAGGCAGCCACATTACCCAATTTGCCCGACTGGCTTGCAACGACCCAAACCGGATTACTTCCAGCAATTATAGCCGCAATACTACTGGTTTCAGTGGTCGCTCTGGTATTGGGCCTGGCGCTTGGCCGCCTTGAAGGGTCAGCGGCGACGATTTCTACATTGGGGTTGTTGATCATTGTTCATGGTGTTGCGATTGGCTGGCGAGATGTAACGCGCGGCGCACAGACTTTTTTCGGAGTTCCGCGTTTAACTGACGTCTGGGTGGCGGCAATCGGCTGTATTGTGGCACTGGTCGTAGCACGCCTCTATCGCGATTCAATATCCGGCCTCAGGCTACGGGCGGGTCGTGACAACGCAATTGCGGCGAGCGCTGTTGGCATTCGCATTCGTCACGAGCGTTTGATCGCGTGGGTATTAAGTGCAGCCATCATGGCGCTTTCGGGCGCTTTACTGGCGCATTTCCTTGGAGCCTTCAGCCCCAAAAAGTTCTATTTTGTTGATACGTTCTTTCTACTTGCAATGCTGATTGTGGGTGGCATGACGACAGTGACAGGGGCGATAACCGGCGCTGTTGTCATCACAATTGTAGTTGAATTCCTGCGCCGGATTGAAGGCGGCTTCAACTTTTTTGGTATGGATGTACCGGCGATCTTTGGCACCACCCAGATTGGCATTGCCCTCATTATATTGATTTCGATGTTTCGCAAGGCCGAAGGTATTGCCGGAACAAGGGAATGGGAAGAAAGGCTGCTGCCTGCCGATCACAGCAGCGGCTTTGGTGATGTCGACAAGGCAGCCACTGTCAATAGTCGAACCGGGGTTCTTGACGCAAAAACCATGACGATGAAGTTCGGCGGACTTGTTGCTGTTAATGATGTGTCCCTGACTGTGCGCCCGGGAGAAATTCTTGGGCTAATCGGCCCAAACGGCTCCGGCAAAACCACACTGCTCAATATGCTTTCAGGCGTTCTGGTGCCGACCAGGGGTGATATATCGCTGGCCGGGAAATCAATCAACGGCAAGTCATCAGCCGGTTTTTCAGAACTCGGGATTGCCAGAACATTCCAGAATATCCGGCTGTTTAACGATCTGGACGTTTGGCAAAACATCCATGTGGCAGCGCTCAGTACAAATCATGGAAAAAATGCAGAAGCGCGTACGATTGCTGCCCTGTCGCGCCTCGAAATTGCCGACCTTGCGGGTCGGAATGCCGGTGCGCTTTCCTACGGTCAGCAACGGCGTGTCGAGATCGCGCGTGCGCTGGCGTGCAATCCCTCGCTTCTKTTTCTTGATGAACCTGCGGCGGGTATGAACCGSGARGAAACCGATGCATTGATGGATATTYTACGGGGSCTTGCCCGYCAGGATGCSATCGGRATATTGCTCGTCGATCACGATTTGAAACTYATYAAYCAACTCTGCGACCGGATTGTCGTCCTCAATGAAGGACATCTGATAGCCGCCGGTACGCCCGATGAAATCAGRAATGATRCTTCCGTAAGAGAAGCGTATCTGGGTCGCAAACATGGCGACCACCAGACTTAAACCAAAATGGAGGAACRAAATGAAACGGATACTTCTTTCTACCGCGATWGCGCTGACGATKGCGACACCGCTTTCGGCTGAAACGTTGACTATTGGGCTGGCAACTGCCCAGACAGGGGGCCTCGCATCCTATGATACACCTGTTATCGATGGTTTGAAGATCGCTGTCGATCAGCTGAATGCAGCTGRCGGTATTATGGGCACCATCAAAATCAAACTGATTGAAAAAGATGTACGTTCCGATGCAGCGCAGACTTCGATTGCCGTGCAGGAACTTGTTGATGAAAAAGTTTCGGTAATTATATTGCCATGTGATGCAGATCCCGCCCTGGCTGCTGCCGGAATTGTTGCCGATGCTCAAATCCCGGCCATTTCAACCTGTGCGTCCTCGCCAACKCTKCCGCTGATTGGTGGCGAYTTTGTTTTTGCCAATTTCCCCGGAGACAATGTTCAGGCGACGGTATCTGCCAGCTGGGCYCACAAACAGGGTCACARGACGGCGTTTATTTTGTATTCYCCCGACAGCCAGTACACCACTATGCCGCTGTATTTTGCTGACGTGATGAAAAAACTTGGCGGGGAAATTGTTGGTGAAGAAACCTATTCCCTCGGGCAGCCGGATTTTTCTTCCATTGCAACAAAAATAGCAGCTGTTTCACCACAGCCGGATGTTGTGATGACTTCGGCCTACGAACCCGATTTCCCTTCATTTATCAAGGCACTTCGCGCAGCCGGTGTCACAAGTCAGGTAATCGGATCTGACGGTATCGATAGCGCAACGACGTTTTCACTTGGAAAATCGGGTGAAGGTGTTGTGTTTACWACRGCMGGTCATGCAACGCCGGGYAGCGCKCTGGAAAAATTCAATGCRTTGTTTGARGAGAAAACAGGCAAGAAATCKSAAACWGTTTTTAATGCGATTGGTTATGATTTRATCCGTGTGCTGGAAGCAGCTGTCATCGCCAATGGTGGTTCGGTKGAACCRATCACATTGCGGGACGCAATYGCCAATCTTGAAAACGTTCAGGGTGCAACCAGCAAAATCACCTACAAGGGTACAACCGGCATGCCAGTCCGYGAAGTGACCCTTATCCGGGTTAAAGMMGGTGCGCGCGAACTGGTTGGACAACCGGCTCCGGATGCCTCGCTCATTCCTGCGCCACGGATGCAGTAAGGATTGATCCCGTGACATCGCTTCTTGATATCAGATCATTTGTCGTAAACTACGGCGCTGTCGAGGCGGTGCGCGGAATTGATATGACAATTATGGAGGGCGAAATTGTTGCCCTCCTTGGTGCCAATGGTGCAGGTAAATCGTCCACGCTGAACGCCATTGTCGGGCTGATTCCTGCAACATCGGGGCAAATTATTTTTAATGGCACAGACATAACCGGCCATGCACCTGAATCTCTTGCACCGGCCGGTTTGACTTTGTCACCTGAAGGGCGGCGGGTTTTTGGCACCTTGAGCGTCGCTGAAAACCTGATGCTTGGCGCCTATGCGATCAATGACAAGGCCCGGGTCAATCAGGCATATGAACGGGTCTATGATCTGTTTCCCATCCTTGCGGAACGCCGTACACAATATGCGGGGACCCTGTCGGGCGGGCAGCAACAAATGCTTGCGGTGGCACGTGCATTGATGAGCGGCCCCAAATTGCTGCTGTTGGACGAACCTTCCCTGGGATTAGCACCGATCATCGTTGAACAGGTCTTTGAAATGATAACTGTTTTGCGCAAACAGGGAGTGACCCTTGTTGTGGTCGAACAGAACGTTGCCATGGCATTGGAAATCGCCGACCGGGGATATGTCATGGCTGGTGGACGCGTTGTGGCCTCGGGCAGCACTTCCGAGCTCAGGCAGTCTGACTCTCTGGAAAATGCCTTTTTGGGAACTGAMTAGATGGATTTGTTTTTACAACAGACCGTAAACGCCATTGCGCTTGGCGGAACATATGCCCTGTTGGCACTGGGCCTTGCCGTGGTCTTTTCGATTATGGGCCTGATCAATTTTGCCCATGGCGAGCTCATGACTATTTCAGGATATGTTCTGATGTATTGTGGTCTCGCAGCGGTGCCGTTTCCCATCGCGGTAGTTCTTGCAATAGCGGCTGCGGTATTTGCAGCGATTGCCATGGAACGGATTGCCTTTCGACCGGTTCGGGGGGGCTCGGGTGCCACCATGCTGGTAACAAGTTTTGCGGTGGCGATGATACTCCAGGTTACGTTTCAGGTGTTTATTTCGGCACGTTCGCAACCCGTATTGTTGCCTGCCATTCTTTCAGAAAGTACCAGCCTTGGCGGGCTGGTGATTGGCGTAAACAAGATCGCCGCCGTAAYTGTAACCATTGTAATGCTGGTTTTTCTGGACTGGTTTATGAAACATCAGAAGACCGGTATTGCCATGCGCGCCGCCGCCGAGGATTTTGCCGTTGCCCGGCTCATGGGCATTCGCGCCAATACTGTGATTGCCGGAGCTTTTGCCCTGTCTGGATTGCTGGCGGGTGTCGCCGCTGTCCTGTGGGTCAGTCAACGGGCATCTGTTGATCCCCTGATGGGATTTACCCCGGTATTGAAAGCTTTTATCGCGGCGATCCTTGGGGGACTGGGAAGCTTGCGCGGTGCTGTGGCCGGAGGTTTCCTTCTGGGGTTTATCGAGGTGTACCTGTCGGCATTTCTGCCACGAGAATTTCAGGAATTTCGCGAGCCCATTGGCCTTGCGATCGTTGTAATTGTTCTTCTATTCCGTCCCAATGGTCTGCTTCCTGCAGCGACGCTTAAAGCTGAAAAAGTATGAATATTGTTGATCGGGAATGTGACGCCGGAAGACTAATCGGTCCCGGCGATCCACCGGTTTATGAGCTGGTTAATTCTGCAAGCAAACACCCGGTTGTTCTGGTTTGCGAACATGCAGGGCGTGCAATTCCCGCCCGTCTTGGCAGCCTTGGATTAACGGATGATGACATGGATCGTCATATAGCCTGGGACATTGGTGCGGCGGGCCTCACCAGAAAGATCGCACAAATTCTGGATGCGCCAGCCATATTGCAGAATTACAGCCGGTTGGTAATTGACTGTAACCGGCCACCGGATCAGTCCGGTTCGATCCCCACGGTGAGTGATCAAACCCGCATTCCCGGGAACCATGATCTGACGACATCTGAACGGGATCAAAGAATAGAGGACATTTTTAACCCCTTCCACGACAGGGTTTCAAATTTGCTTGATCAAACTCCGCGTCAACTGGTGTTGGCGATTCATAGTTTTACACCGGTACTGGCGGGTAATGAGCGCCCCTGGGACATTGGTTTTTTGTTTCGCAAGGATACCAAAACGTCTGGTAAACTGGCGGAACTTGTCGCAAAAAACCATAGCGGCCTTCAGACAGGTATGAACCAGCCATACGTCATCGATGGTTCTTCAGACTGGTTCGTCCCCGTGCACGGAGAGCAACGGGACATGCCCCATAGTTTGATCGAAATTCGCAATGATCATTTACAGCCAGATTCCGGTCAGCAATCGTGGGCAGAAATGTTGTCTGCGATAATTGAACAATATCTTCAGGAAAATATTCATGACATTAACGCGTAATCTGCCACTGGTGGTCAACCAGTCAGCCATTCTTTTTATTGACGTTCAGAACTTCAGTGTGCATCGGGATGGAGCTGAATTTAACGGTTTGAACGAGGCGGATTTTAGCAAATCCTATGGGTCGTTTTTTACGGAAATGAAATCCCGGATAATACCCAATATGCAATTGTTGCAATCCGCCTGCCGCAATGCCGGGGTGGAGGTGATGTATACCACCATTGAAAGCCTGACCAAAGACGGCCGTGACCGTAGTCTTGATTACAAAATCACCGGGTTCAACGTGCCCAAAGGTTCCTGGGACGCCAAAGTAATTGATGAACTGGCGCCGGGGGAGGATGAAATATGCCTGCCTAAATCCTCGTCTTCGGTATTTGTTTCCACGCATATTGATTATGTTTTGCGGAACCTTGGCGTCAAACAATTGGTGATTAGTGGCGTACTCACGGATCAGTGCGTCGAAAGTGCGATCCGCGATGCCTGTGATCTTGGCTACCTTGTTACCCAGGTGACAGATGCCTGTGCGACATATTCAACAGGCAGACATGAAAATTCCATTGCCACCATCAACGGCTATTGTCGCCAGATTACCACGCAGCAATTGCTGGATGAGTTGGCAGATTGAGTCATCCAAAGTAAGCAAAGATGGAACTGTCGTTGAAATGATTCAATAATTACTGTCTCCGCAGGCCGATTTATAGAGTCGATTCAATCAATTTGCCTGGTGTGCATTGCCTGAACAATGCATGAATCACGCGGCAATGCTTCACCGGCCGGGTCGGGCAAAAAGCTCATTTTTAGTGTGAATTAAAGCTGAGTGATGGGTATTGAAACGAGTTCAGCACGACATGGCGGGTGTTGTGGGTGCCTGAGTAACATCTCTGCTTTGGTTGTCTCTCTCCGCCCCAATTACCCCCTCGGGGGTCATGCTGATGTCGATCAGCATCCATAGCTCGGCCATGCTGTTGGGCAGGAGGGAGTTTGTGGTGTTCTGTGATGTCCGCCCCATGAGTATCACCGTAGTACTGATTGGTACGCGGAAAATATTGATTGGTGAAACTGGCGACAAATCAACTGTTTGATGGAGTTGTGCAGTTATGGTTAATGTAATGTGGATCTGGAACGAGTGTAATATACAGCTTATTAAGTATAAACCCCTGATATTGACCAGAGCGGACAACAAAGTCGGATCGCGGTCGATTTTGTTCTCATCGGTACAATGTTGATCTGTGGTTGTTGGTGCAGATCGATACGACAAAGAGGGAATGTGTAATGGCGGGTGATATGTCGGATATTGATATGGACGATCTGCAACAAGAGCAGGGCATGTCAATTACCACCAGGCTTTACGGTCTTGTTGCTTTTTGTTTTGCTATCACAATGGTCATTGCCGGGGTTTCGATCTGGCAGATGAGCCAGATTGGTGATGAGCTTGAGGGCATCGCCGAGCGTGATTTRCCATTGACCCGTGAAGTGACGGTGTTGACCATCCGTCAGCTGGAACAGGCGGTGAACTTTGAGCGGGCGATCCGGGCCGGTGAGGCGCTGGGTGTTCCGGTCGGGGACAATAACACCKYCGATAAAGCCAAAGCCCACGCAGCTGACGATCKACGACTGGCCAAACAGAATATGCGTCATGCGATTGAGCTGTTTGARGAACWYAATGGCRAGATGGAGAAGGATATCGARAAGATCCAGATARAWGCGGCCCATGATTWTGAAGTCTCGACCAGTGCGACAGACAAAAAAGAATTCCGCCATATTATGGATCAGATGAGACAGATCAAACTTCAGCATGAAGCCTATGCCGAACAGGCCCGGGATATATTCCATTTGTTACAAACGGAACGGGTATCTGAAGCRCATCACAAGACTGTTGCTGTTGAGAAGATCGAGGACAAGCTTGATCACGAACTTGAAGCTTTGCTTGAGCAGATTGAGCTGTTCACCGAAGAGGCAGCTCTTGCAGCCGAGCATCATGAGAAGTTTGCGCTCAAATTGATAATCTGGGTGTCGATTGGCGGCTTGCTGATTGGTGCGATTGTATCCTGGTATCTGATCTCGCGGCTCGTTGGCCTTCCGCTTTCCCAAATCATGTCTGTTCTGACGGCGCTCAAATCGGGAGATACGTCGGTTGAGATCCATATGTCGTCCAATGACGAGATTGGTGCGATTGGGCGG
>JAESRR010000028.1 GCA_016764535.1 Cohaesibacteraceae bacterium
GCCAACAAACCCTGCCCAGGTTTTACCCGGACTGACAGAGGGAACAATTTTTCGTCCACCAATTGACTTCCCCCAGATATATTGAGCTACATCATTAAACTGGGTCAGGATTACCAGAAATAACAGGAGACCAGCACTTCCCGCTTGCGGATTATCGAAGGCAGGAAGCGACAACAAATAGGCGGCGTGACTTATGCTGAACACTGTGATCATCAAACCCCAGTGAAGAGTACCGACAGAATTTAGAAAGCCATCAGTCATCCCGGTCAAAAGGACCCTGAAGGGCAGGAACAAAAATACCCAGACAGGGATGAAAATGATAAACATTCCATACCAGTATTCATGCACCCAGATAAATTGCAGTGGAATGGCAAGATAACCCCATACCAGAATACGCCTGTCTGCCTTGCGTGTGGGCACCATGGAAATGAATTCCTTGAATGCCAGGAAACTGACAAACCCAAGGAATACAATGGAAACAGTACGCTCCATTACGACGGCCAGCGAAAAAACAGTCACAATGGCCCACCATGACCAGATCCGTTTTGAAACTTCGGAAAAATCTTTGTCAGGCTTGAAAGCACGCAAAGAAATCATGAAAAGTGTTGCCAATACAAGGACCGAATAAAGGATACCAATTGTCACAAGAATTACAGGAGGAACACTGCTGGTCATGATAGTTCTTTCGCTTCATTCAATCCACGTTTTGCACGGTTCCATCCTGTCAGGAGTGATAGAATTATTGCAGCCGCAAACACCCAGTTAATCCAGGGTAACAATGAAACGCCAAGACCAATTACAAATCCAATTGTTCCAAAAAAAAGAGCCCTGTCGCTCTTGCCCATCGGACCGTCATAACGCCGGGACCCGCCAATTTGAACTGATACCACACCAATCATTTCTGTAATAATTCCCGCAATAACCACAATCATCACCCCCCAGAATGGCATCCCTGCAATGAGGGCGAGCGGTATGTAGAGCAGCACATCTGCAATCACATCACCAATTTCGTTCAACATTGCACCAAGATTACTCTTGAGATTAAACTCCCGCGCCAACATGCCATCAATGGCATTCAGCGCCATGCGTACCAATAAAATTAGTGGCAATAACAGGAACGGCCATCGGGATTGCGGTAGTGCAAGTTGCCAGCCCCCGGCAATGGCTGACAGAACAATGGCGGCTATGGTGACCTGATTTGCCGAAATTCCCAGCTTTGCAATTAAAGCGCAAACCGGTCTCAATAAATCCTGAAATCGAGACTTCAAATCATAAATGCTGGCCATGGCCGAGTGGTCCACTGAATTGTTGTACCCAAAACCATGGTAGCCCCGGGGGTAACACGACCAAAATTGATCTTCCGTCACAATAACGACTTTAATTAGAATAATAACCTATTTTATCGCTTGACTGTACGATGTTCAAATTTGCCGGGGGTTAGATGAAGATTGAGGATAAACATTTTACCAGCCATGATGGAATTGAGCTATTCTATCGCCACTGGAAGACTGAAACACCAGATAACAAAGCAATAATCCTTTTTCATCGCGGACACGAACATTCGGGTCGTTGGCATGACGTTATCGAAAAACTGAACCTGCCCGGTTTTGATATTTTTGCCTGGGACGCCAGAGGGCATGGAAAATCACCCGGAGAACGCGGATACGCCAACGATTTTGGTACACTCGTGCAGGATGTTGACCAGTTTGTGGCCCATGTTTCATCAACAAGCGGCATTCCCTACGAAAATATTGTAATCTTTGCTCACAGCGTCGGGAGCGTTCTCGTGAGCACATGGGTTCATGATTATGCCCCGCCCATTCGTGGACTTGTTCTCGGCAGCCCGGCTCTTCGGGTTCGTCTGTATCTGCCGTTTGCCATTTCGGGCTTGCGCGTTTTGCAAAAAATCCGAAAAAAGACTTATATTTCAAGTTACGTGAAAGGCCATCTGCTGACCCGGGATCCTGAAAAAGCCCACTCCTATGATACAGACCCTCTGATCACTCCAAAAATTGCTGTCAATATATTGCTGGGGCTTCACGATGCGGCTACCCGTCTTATAAACGACGCAGGTGCAATTACCGTACCCACACTTATTCTTTCGTCTGGAGCCGATTTCGTCGTCGAACAGGGTGTTCAGAAAAAATTCTATGACCGCCTTTCAAGTCCACGCAGGGAAATGCAGACATTTGTCGGATTTCGGCACGATACGTTCAATGAACTGGACAATCATTTGCCAATCGGCAAAGCAAGGATGTTCATTGAAGATTTGTTCGACCGTAATGTTGAACAAGTTGATCTGACAGGAACAGACGGTGCCRGTCACACCAAARYTGAACATGATGCTCTTCTTTCTCCTCTTGCATGGTGGAGCCCAAAAAACTGGAACTTCTCTCTCACCCGCATATTGATGAAGACTGTCGGCAGGATTAGTCAGGGAATTACACTTGGCTGGAAGACCGGCTTTGATTCCGGCTCCATGCTTGATTATGTGTATGAAAACAAGGCCAGAGGCATCTCACCTTTTGGTAAGCTGGTAGACCGGGCCTACCTTGATAGCCCGGGCTGGAAAGGTATACGGCAGCGCAAGGTCAATCTGGAAACCTTTCTTCATTCCGCAATCAAAAACCGGCTTGATGAAGGTGAACAAGTGCGCGTTCTGGATATTGCTACCGGGCATGGTCGATATGTTCTGGACGTCCTCGCACAGTTTAAAAACCAAGACCTTACCGCAGTGTTGCGGGACTATAGTGACATCAACGTCATTGCAGGCCGTAAACTTGCAGCAAGTCTGAAGCTTTCAAACGTTACGTATTCACAGGGTGATGCATTTGATCAACTTTCTCTTGATCAAATCGATACCAATCCCAATATTGCTATTGTTTCAGGACTTTACGAGCTGTTTTCAAACAATGATGAGGTTGCTACCTCTTTAGCCGGTGTGTATGCGGCAATGGCTCGCGGGGGTACCCTTATATACACCAATCAACCCTGGCATCCACAGCTCGAGTTTATTGCACGTGTTCTTTCCAGCCACCGGGGTGGTGATGACTGGGTCATGCGCAGACGCACACAACAGGAAATGGATCAACTGGTTGCCAAAGCCGGCTTTGAAAAACTCGATCAAAAAATAGATGAAGATGGCATCTTCTCGGTTTCGATCGCAATAAAGCCTGTGCCAACACGTCAAGCTCCCGCAACGAAAAAAGCCGGGGCGAAAACAGCATAGAAACCTGTTTGAACTCGCTTCCCAGGGGATTATGTGGGCAAAACTCAATTAAATGAGAAGGCGAATTGACACGGCTGCCCTTGCATCCTAATCAACCTGCGACGCCCCAATATGCCCAGGTGGCGGAACTGGTAGACGCGCTAGCTTCAGGTGCTAGTTTCCTAACGGAAGTGGAGGTTCGAGTCCTCTCCTGGGCACCATTAATTCGAAATCGATATTTGGCCGAGTTATGGTTCCCAAAAACCAACCAAATTACCATCTCAATTCCCGATCGCTTTTCAGTTACCTCACTCTGAATTACATTTGAATTTGGACTGACTAACCAATTGAGCCTTTTGTACTCAAATAAAAGCGGTGACCAGCCATGGCTGCCAGCTCAACAATATCAAAACAATTACAGTGGTTAACAGAAATGGCATCAGGCTGCGAAACAGGTCCCCCGGGCGAACTCCTGTCATTGCTGTGGTGATGAAAAGCCCGGCGCCGACAGGTGGCGTAAGAAGCCCCAGAACCAGGTTGATGCAGACAATCACACCAAAATGATACGGATCAATTCCGTACTGGGCTTGTGCGATGGGCAACAGAATAGGAACGACAAGTATCAACGCTGCAATGCCATCAAGTATCATGCCCACAAACAACAAAACAATATTGACCAATAATAAAAATACAAACGGATTTTGGGTCAACGTTGCAAGATACGCTGCCAGGGTCTGTGGCACCTGTTCATAGATAATGATCCAGCCAAAAACCTTTGCGGTGGCAACAATGAATGCGACAATTGATGTATTGATTGCGGTTCGAAACAGCACGTCCGGGAGTCGCGAAAACTTCAATTCCCGATAAAGAAAAGCTCCGAGACAAAAAGCTGCCACCGAGGCGATTGCAGCCGATTCTGTCGGTGTGGCAAACCCGGCAATAATCCCCCCAACGATTACGAGCGGAATGACGAGAGTAGGAAGGCCCAATTTCAGAGAATTGATTTTTTCGGCTTTGGTTTGCACCTTCAGTACAGGTAACTCCTTGAAATAACCGATAACCGCCAACGCAACAAAAAAGCCGAATGCCATCATGATTCCGGGAATAATACCAGCGATGAACATGTCTCCAATGGCAATCTGGGCCAACACGCCATAAATGACAAACAACATGGAAGGCGGAATAATCGGGGACAATAGTCCACCGGCGGCCGTTGTTGCGGCAGCCAGAGATTTGTCATAGCCCTGCTTTTCCATTTCGGGCACCATCACACGTGACATGATTGCGATCTGGGCCGCCGCCGAGCCAATGATTGATGCCATCATCATATTTACGATTAGATTTATATAGGCAAGCCCGCCACGAACCCTGCCCATGAACACACCCGCAAAATCAACAAGGCGTCTTGTTATGCCGCCTTCATTCATCAATTCGCCTGCAAGCATGAACAATGGCACAGCCAGCAGGCCGTAACTTTCCATGCCGGAAAACAATTGTTGTGAATAGGAATGAAGAAGCACAGTTTGGCCGGAAACAAATATGTAGGACAGCGCCGATATCGCCAATACCAGTGAAATTGGCAATCCAATCAAGAGCAAGACAAGAAAGGTGGAAGCAACCATCTAATTATCCAATCCGGTTTTGAGACTGGTAAACAGGTTTGAAATCGAATGGACGGTCATCGTAATCGCGGTGAAAGGCATGATGAGCCAAATCAGAAATTTGGGCATTCCGATTGTTAGCGTTGGTTCGTCATATATATAATTAAAGGTACTTCCGGAAAACGCTGCCGTATCAAACCCCARAGACAGCAGAGTTARCGGATCATACCAGATCCAGGAGAGCCAGACCAAAGTGATACTGAAAAGCAGAATGATTGCATCTACAATCATGAGCATGGCTTTCCACGCTTTCACGCCAACAATGCCCTCCAGCARTGTMACCGATATGCCCTGTCGCGATCGAATCGTCGATGATCCGCCTATCATGACAAGCCAGATCATTGCGTAGATCGCCAACTCATCAACCCAGTAAATCGCGACTGAAAGGGAGCGTGTCACTACATTTAACAGTATCAACAATGTAACGGACGCCGCCAGCACAATCAGTATGTAACGTTCCAATGAAGCGATTTTTGTTGATGCGGCGTGGATCAATCCGGTCAAATCTTCCTCCAAAAAAGCAATTGCCAAAAATCGATTTTTCGGCAATTGCGTTCTCATTCTCAGGTAAAGATAACTGCTCTATTTAGCAGCTTCTGTACGCAGAATTTCCAAAGCGGGGGTCTTCTTTGACCAGATATCATTCCAGGCTTTGATTTTATCACCAAAGAATTCCGGTCCAACTGCTTTAATTGTGATGCCGGTCTTCTTGACTTCTTCAAGAAACATGGCTTCGCCGGAGACATATTTATCAATAGTCGAATCCACATGTCTGGCCATCAATTTTGAAATCAGGGTTCTGTCATCTTTGCTCATGCCTGCCCATACTCTTGCCGAAACCAAACCAACCATCGGAAACATGGCGTGGTTCGAAAGAATGAGGGTTTTAGTGTGCTCTGTGTATTTAAGTTTCCAGATCAGTTCCAGGTCCATATCAATCGCATCGACCTGGCCGTTGGCCAGTGCATCATAAACAGCAGGAAGCGGCATCGGCGTTGGAGCGGTTCCAAGCAGGGTATAAAAATCCTTGATCGGCTCGAAAGGAGTAATGCGGATTTTTTTACCGCTCAGGGACCCTATGTCAGTAATATGATCACGTGCCACAATTTGGCGTAATCCGGCTGAACCATAACCCAGACCAACCACTCCAACATTCTTCGGGAGCTGTTTGAGCATGTTTTTTGCCGCATCACTCCTCAGCAATCTGGCCGCGCTGGCGATGTCCTTAACAAGATATGGCGCATAAAATGCACCAAAGTCAGCATCCCGGTTGGATATTTCTGCAACTGTCAGAAATGCCATATCCAGTGCGCCGGTTTGAAGCTGCTGCAACATTTGCGCTTCATTTCCCAATTGCCTGGAAGGGAAAATCGTAACACTGTGAACTCCACCGGATTCTTTTTTCAGCTCGGCACCAAATGCAGCTGCAGCCTTTGTCCAAATATGAGGCGGCGGAGTGATCAATCCAAGGCGAAAGTCCTTTGCAGCAAGTGAACTGACCATTGCAACTGTAAGTGCAACCACAATACCCGCCATCTTCAGAGACACTGTTATTCTATTCATATTTTCCTCCCGTTATTATGTGAAATTCATTACAGACTTACCCAGCCTTCCGGCGGTTTGTTACCCGGATGAACAACGCCACAATTCCCGCACTTGCGCTCTTGGTCGCTGCCGTAAAAAGCTTCAAACAATGGTGGAAGATCCTTCACAATATCTGTCACCCTGACTTCGACCCTGTGAACCTTTGATCCGCATCCAAAACAAAACCATTCAAAACCATCAATGTCAGACTCACGTCGAACGCCTTCAACAACCAAACCTATGGAACCCGGAACCGGACGCTGGGGAGAATGCCGCGCATGCGGTGGCAACATAAACACCTCACCCTCGCGAATGGGGACATCGAAGATCTCGCCATTTTCAGCGATCTTCAACAACATGTCGCCTTTCAGCTGATAGAAAAACTCTTCAACCGGGTCATCGTGAAAATCGACCCTGGTGTTTGGTCCACCCACGATCATCACGATCATTCCGGTTTCTTCGTCAAACAACTGTTTGTTACTTACTGGTGGCTTTAAATTTTCCCGGTTTTTCTCAATCCACTTTTCAAAATTGAACGGCTTGAATTTTGGATGAATGGTCATTGGATCCCCTGCTCATCATAATGACTGGATTTCTATTGGTGAATATGATTGGACTTTGCTATTTCATTCAAATCAATATTGATGAATTAGTTATTTGAAAAGCGAATAGCCAGATGCCAGATCGAAACCGCCACGTCAAAATCACAGAACGCGTTTCTACTCGCCTGAAACTCAAGCAACTCCGGCTGCTGGTGGCAATCTCCAAACATTCGAGTATTCTTCATGCTGCCGAAGAGATATGTATTTCCCAGCCTGCGGCTACCAAACTTCTCAAAGACCTCGAAACAGATTTCAACGTTCAACTTTTCCATCGGACAAATCGCGGCGTAATTCCCACCGAATACGGGGAAGCCCTGGTCAGGCACGGCAAGTTAATACTTGCCCAGATATCTCATGCAGCCCAGGAACTTGATGATCTCAATGAAGGTCTGGGAGGCAGAGTTGTGGTGGGTACATTGCTTGCGGCGTCAGCACGACTTTTGCCAAAAGTTATTAGCGTACTTCATGAACAACGGCCCAATGTCAGTATAGTCGTACGCGACGGCACAAATGATTTTTTAATGCCGCTTCTTCATTCGGGCGAACTGGATATGGTTGTTGGGCGTTTGGCGGAATACCGATATCGGGAGGAACTGGTCCAGGAAATTTTGTATCGCGAGGAAGTTGTCGTTGCCTGTCGCGAAGGACATCCACTGTCCGGGCGTCAAAGAGTAACGTTTGAGGAACTGGCAAAGAGTGACTGGATACTCCCTCCTACCCAAACCACACTGAGAAGGCAGATTGACAAGGAATTTTTTGATCGGGGACTTCCTTCCCCCTCAAATCCGGTTGAATGTGTATCCTATTTAACCAATCGCGCCTTACTACTCGAAACCAATTTGATTGGGGTATTTCCACTGGATGTCGTTCAAAAGGACATATCAACAGGAGGTCTTGCTGCAATTGGTTGTCAATTAAATATCACCAAAAGCCCGGTAGGCGTTTCTTTTCGTAACGAAGACGCGCTGTCTCCGGCTGCCACAGCATTTCTTGCCCAACTTCGAACCATCTCCGCTAATCTGGCAACCAACAGTACTTGATTGCAAATAGTTGTTGCGGCCAACTGACGTATCCGGTCAAGGCATTCCTGCTTCAGGACAGCGCTAGTTACCTCTGAACCTGTACCTGGCGCAAAGGCTCGCTACGTTGCCCAACCTTTTTCGGAGAACCAACTCGCACGCGTCAAAAGTGGCTTTGGTTTGAAGCAGAGGCGAACGCTCCGGAACTCACGCCTGACCAGGCAATTCCTGCCAGGATTTTTGATGCGCTTGCGGTTTGCCACCAGGTCGTGTGTCTCTAAGCGATTTTCGAACCGGTTCCAGACTATCTCGAATGCTGCGGGCTTTTTCAATTTCTCCGGCAAAAGCCAATTCGGTATATTTATGCATACGAAGGTCATTTTTTGTCTGCAGCAAATATGGCGGGGAATAGCAAAAACAAAATTGTCGCCTCTTTGTTACACAGGATCACGAATTTGTATGATGTCGAAATAGACTATTTTTTTGAAGACCTCAAATGAGTGATAATTAGCTGTATGGAAAACGAGACAATTGAAATCATATATATTAGCCCAACATATGGCCGGTATTGTCTGTCATTGTATTAGATCAAGGTTCGCTGCTTTTGCATATCTGCGCAGAGCGTCTGATTCAGGGCCATTGCCGAAGTTTGCTTTACGAATATACCGCTGAATAGTGTTGTGATCGGCGAGACCGCGAGCATGACCCAGGCCATGCAGTGCGCCCTCGACAACTGCGATGTTAGAAGACCGCGCACACTTACCCATTACCTCCAGGCAAATATCAATACACTCCCTGTCACACCCATGTGGGATGCAAGCTATGTCCCAGAACATATAGCAAACACCATTGAGATGATGTTTCAACTTGTTTTCGGGTTTTTGATTAAGGTGCCCCAAGACGGGTTCTGCTGTATCTTCAAAAATATAGAGGATTAAATCTGACAAGGCATGTAACGTTTCAAAACGTTTTTCCTGGTCAGTGTCCTTGTCTCTTAAGACAAAACCATAGTCGCTTAAACCAGTATCAAATATACAATTCAGGGCGTTAGAAAGTTGAAATCCTGTATATTTTGACAGATGTCTTTCAATATTCGTGAAAGTAGCGTGCAAAACATCTAAAACTAATTCCGGATTTTGAAGTAACTCCAATTCCAGTTTATTGGGTTCAGCTTCAATATCGCGCTTGAAATATTGGTCGGTTCCGCGGCTTCCATCATTATCAAAGATAAGAGGAATATATCTCTCGTAACAATGTTTCATTTTGTTCTCCAAAATATACCGGGTGAATCCGAAAACCTGCTCAATCGGTTCAGTACAAAATTGATTGAATATGCCGCCTCGGACCGGTTAAATCTAAAAGTGCAATCAGCGCGTTGGGCAATTCTTTTGAGGTTTATGGATTAATAGCTTTATTAATTATTTTGTTTGACACCGGAAAAACAGGGCCTTGCCGTAAATTTACAATTATAAGGGCCCGCGGAACTATCGAAACGGCAGGTTTAACGTTTGTCTTTTGCATTTGACCAAAGTGTCCTTAAACCATAAGCATCTTGTGCTATTCTTATCCAATTATGTTTAGCCGTTTTTAATGATGCCTGTCTTTTTGCATGTCCCGCACTGCCAGAAATTGCACGCTTACAGGTTCTCAAAGTAAGTTTTTGTGCTTGTTCCTGACGCTGTCATAATACCCGACCTTGTTTACACAGCACGCCCGTTTCCCAATCCTTACTAGAGGATCAATCCGCACGCGTCAAAAGCGGCTTTGGTTTGAAGCTTTTCTTCATTCGTCAATTGAAGCAGAGGCGAACGTACCGGTCCTCCTGCCTGACCAAGCAATTCCTGCCAGTATTTTTGATGCGCTTGCGGTTTGCCACCAGGTCGTGTGTCTTTAAGCGCTTTTCGAACCGGTTCCAGACTATCTCGAATGCTGCGGGCTTTTTCAATTTCTCCGGCAAAAGCCAATTCGGTATATTTATACATCCGAAGGTCATTTTTTGTCTGCAGCAAATATGGCGGAGAAGAGCACAAATAAAGTTGCCAGTTCAATTCCACAATATTGTCGAACCATTCATCTTCAGAAGCTGTACTCACCAGAATTTTGTCACCCACCATTTCGGTGAGCCGGGAATACATATCCCGTGGCACCGAATATTTGATTGCCATGATATTTGGTAATTCAGCGATACGGTTACAGAGTTCAGGGCTCATCAAATAACCTGAATCAGGGTGGCTCCACATGGCAATTCCAACATCAACCCGATCGCAGATTTCCTTGTAATAGTTGTAGATTGTGTCATCGCGTTCATGAATAAAATGCAAGATTGGTGCGTGAACCACGATATAATCTGCACCGACATTTTGCGCATGTTGTGCAAGTTCTATGACAGTGTCGAAATTCTGGTCGGAACAGGACATAATAGTCCCTGCCCTGCCAGAACAGACTTCAGCGGCAAATTCGAAATTTCGCTTTCGTTCATCCAGCGACATCGAGAAAAACTCGCCCTGCTTTCCGGCGATAAAAAAACCCTGGATTTTCAATTCATCAATCCAGTGATCAAAATTACTTCGCAAACCATCTTCATCAATAGCAAAATCCGTCGTCATCGGATTAAGTGCGGCAGCCCAGATGCCCCTCATGTTTTCGCGCGAATACTCCTTGGCTTCGTTCTTTCTGTAATTCATGAGATTTTTTCCTGATTGCGCTTAAATATTGGAAATTTGCCTGCACACCGGAATATGCAGCTGGTCGTGAAAATCCGTTTTGTGCCAAATTGAATTTCCTGTTTTTCAATAAGTACCGAAATTCCACGTGCGGGATGCTACCCGGAGAATTGTTCAAATACTGGATAATCTCAATTCTTAAAATATAAACTGGATATAGGCAAAATGGATATCTGGACCGTTTGAATTATGTAATAGTCCAGGTCAAAATATTTCATCGGGAACATCAATGACTCATCATCTCAATATCATTCTGGTTGGACACGGGGCAATTTCCGGTTTTGTTGTTGACCAAATAATGCCGGTTTATGGTATTAATATTGCTGCTCTGGTTTGTCGGGAAGGTTCATTTCAACAAGCACTTGAATTTGCTGACGAGCGTTTTCCTGTCGTTACGTCAGTAAATCTGCTGGATCCCAAACCGGATCTACTTGTCGACTGCGCAGGGCATTCGGGGCTCTTATGCCATGCACCCAAAGCGCTCGAAAATGGCATCGATGTTATTTCCATATCATCGGGTACTCTGGCGCAGCAGGGTCTTGCCGACAGGCTGGAAGAAAGTGCCCGGATTGGCGACGCCCGGATAAGATTTCTCCCGGGGGCCGTCGGTGGAATTGATGCTCTTACAGCCGCCGCCGCAGGTGAAATAGATAATGTAACCTATACGGCAAGAAAACCACCGGAAAGCTGGGCGGGTTCACCCGCTGAAAAAAAATGTGACCTGATGAATCTCGAAAAACCATTTGAGCATTTTTCCGGAACTGCGCGCGAAGCAGCTTTGCTTTATCCAAAGAACGCAAATGTAGCCGCCACCATCGCAGTTGCCAGCATCGGACTGGATAAAGTTCTGGTTAAACTGATCGCGGATCCGGGCGTTGACAAAAACATCCATAAAATTGAAGCCAACGGAAGTTTTTGTCGTTTGAGTGTTCGAATAGAAGGCAACCACATGCCTGGAAACCCCAAATCTTCAGCTTTGGCTGCAATGAGCATCGTTGGTGAGTTGAAACGGCGCATCAGCAGGGTTGGAATCTAGTTTAGTTTCAACCGCGCAATCACGATTTGGCGTGACCTGTCAATTAATGAACATTGGCCCAGGTAGCCGTCAGGCCAGACACAATCATAAAAACACACAAATCGGGAGATCCGCCTGGATCTCATCCTAGATAATCTCCATACTATGCGAAACTGTCTTCACAATTGTATAGTGCAATAGCCCTTCGTCACCGCCTTCTCTTCCATAGCCGCTGGATTTAACCCCGCCAAACGGTGTTTCCGGCAACGAAGCCTCAAGCGTATTGATTGATAAATTGCCTGCCTCAATCCCGTCAATCATCATGTTCACATTTGCGGCAGAATGCGTAAATCCATAGGCAGCAAGTCCATAAGGCACGTTGTTTGCCTGCTCGATTCCCTGTTGCAAATCCTCAACTGGATTGAGAACAGCAATCGGACCAAAGGGCTCTTCTCTCAGGATCATGGCGTCGTCAGGTACTTCGCTCAGAACTGTTGGCTGAAAGAAGTATCCCTTGCCACTGCAACGAGATCCGCCTGTCAAAAGTTTTGCTCCACGCTCAACCGCGTCCTCGACAAAATTCTGAAGGGCTTCAATCCGACCCTTGTGCGCCACTGGCCCCATATCAGTATTTTCATCCATCCCGTTGCCAATCCGGGTTGACTTGACACGTCCCACAAAACTATCGGTGAAAGACTGAAACAGTTTTTCGTGTACAAAGAAACGTGTTGGCGACGTACAAACCTGACCGGAATTTCGCATTTTTCGATTAGCCGACGTCACAGCAGCTTTTTGTGGATCTACATCATCACAAACAATTACGGGAGCGTGCCCGCCCAGCTCCATGAGCACTGGTGTCATATGACGGGCGGCAAGCTCCGTTAGGTGCCTTCCAACAATTGTGGAACCAGTAAATGCCACAAGCCGTGTTTGATCGTTGGCAATCAGATGGCTTGAAATATCTGCAGGCTGCCCGAAAACAAGATTAAGAACACCTGGAGGCAGGCCTGCATCCTGGAATGCACGGGCGATATGAATTGCTCCTGCCGGAGTTTCTTCAGCCGGCTTGAGAATGATCGAACATCCTGATGCCAGGGCCCCTGCTATTTTTCGTGCTGGCTGGCTCATTGGAAAATTCCAGGGAGAAAACCCAGCGACAGACCCTATTGGCTGGCGAACAACCATATACCGAATACCAGGTGCTCCGGGAATAACACGCCCATACAACCGTTGCCCTTCAGCGGCATCCCACTCAAGAAACTCGCAACCGCGAATGACTTCCAGCCTGGACTGCTGGATCGGTTTTCCCAATTCCAATGTGATCGAACGAGCAATTTCCTCTATGCGTTCACGCAAAATCCGGGATGCTGCGAGAATGATCCTGCTTCGCTCGACCGGTGCTGTACGGCTCCATATTTTAAAACCCCGATACGCAGCGTCCAGCGCATCATCCAGTTGACGCTTGCTCGCTATAGGTAACAAACCAATTTGCTCTTCATCTGCAGGGTTGAGAATGGGCAAATGGTCATTCGATCCCTGCCATTTTCCACCAATATAGAGTTGAATATCTGGATAAGTATTCATTCATTGCCTCGTAAAATGACCTGCATAGCCCCGAAAAATGACCGACTCTGAAATCGTAAGATAAGTTGAGCTGTTGGACAAACCGACACTAGTAAAACTCTGACATGGCAATCAAATGAATTGAAGGAAGGTTGATATCCGAAAAAGTAATACCTGAATTTTACAAACGGAGAACCTTGCAATCGTGCTGCCTCGCGGGTGATCGCCTGGCCTTGAGAGACACTCCGAATTTGATGTTTCTCTTAATCTAATGCTGACTCCCGACTGATAATCTCAACAACGTGATTGACGGCTCACTGGCAGACCGCTACCAGCTGCGCAACAGTTCGGTTCAGACAGGATTTATAGAATGACCATACGCTTCCATCAGGGTGATCTTCCATCTCTCGATGCCTATACAGGTGATGTTGCCATCGACACAGAAACCATGGGTCTCCAAACCCTCAGGGATCGCTTGTGTGTGGTTCAATTGTCGCCTGGAGATGGAACAGCCGATGTTGTGCAAATTGCCAAAGGACAGACCAGTGCTCCGAATATTGAAAAACTTTTGGCTGATTCCACAAAAGTGAAGTTGTTTCATTTTGGCCGATTTGATCTTGCAGCGCTTTCGCACGCCTTTGGCGTTATGCCATCACCCGTTTATTGTACAAAAATTGCTTCAAAATTCATTCGAACCTACACTGACCGCCACGGTTTAAAAGATTTGTGCCGGGAGTTACTCGGCGTTGATCTTTCCAAACAACAACAGAGTTCTGACTGGGGTTCCGACGAACTGACACAGGCGCAATTGACCTATGCGGCTTCAGATGTGCTTTATTTACATCGCTTGCGTGATGAACTGGATCAACGCCTGGTTCGCGAAGATCGTGCTGCTTTGGCACAGGCGTGTTTTGAATTTTTGCCTACGCGCGCAAAAATTGATCTCGCCGGATGGCCTGAAACCGATATCTTTGCGCATTCCTGAAAAACAGGTTCTTTGTGAATTCCATTATCATGCTGTACTTTTTATCGCCACCTTTGTAGCTATATTGAAACCAGACTGCCTATGGGTGTAACCGGCGAAAGCATGTATGTGGTTACTATTTGGTTACTGGTGCGCGTTATGATGAATACCAGATTTGTTTACCGGGTTTTTTAATGTCACAATCTGGATCTCTGTCAGATAACATCACTACAAATCCAGAGTCCGGTTTCAAACCCGGGTCTGCGAATTTTGCCACCGAACACATGCGTCGGCATGTCCATTCAAATGGAAATTCTAACCCTGATCACAGCAATATTCAGGCGCGAATAATTGATTCACATGCACAAAAATACGCTTTGCGTCATTCCAAACGCGTGCAGTGGCTAAAAATACTGTTCCCATCTCTCGGAATTGGTCTGGCATTGCTTGTTATTGCCTGGTTCATCATATCGCGTAGTCTGGGTCCGGAATTTTCGTTGCTTAGTGCTGGATTTAACGGCCAATCGCTCACCATGGACAGTCCGACCCTTTCGGGATTTAACAAGGGACGGGCCTTTGAAGTTTCTGCAAAAAAGGCAACCCAGTCACTTGAAACAGCACACATTATCAAACTGGATCAGATTCATGCCCGATTTGCGATTGATGGGAAAAACTGGGTGACAGTTGATGCCAGAGACGGAGAATTTGACAGGGAATCTGAAATACTAAATTTGGCGACAAATATCGTGGCAAAGGTCAGTACCGGTTATCAAATGGATCTTTCGACCGCACGAATAAATTTAAAAGAGGGCACATTGAGCAGTGATGCCCCCGTGCATATCACGTCAAAACGGATTGATCTTAAGGCAGATGGTCTGCAAGTTGACCAAAAGGCGGACACAATTCTGTTTGTTGGAAATGTATTTATGCTCATACAACCTGAATCATCTGGAACACAATAATGCCGATAAAGCTGATGCGTAAATTCATTTTC
Organism: Cohaesibacteraceae bacterium; assembly: GCA_016764535.1. Classification (GTDB taxonomy): domain Bacteria; phylum Pseudomonadota; class Alphaproteobacteria; order Rhizobiales; family Cohaesibacteraceae; genus JAESRR01. Next base: position 15,334 of record JAESRR010000028.1, read on the forward strand.
CTGGTATCATTTATATTTCTTGCGGTATTGGATATCCCTGAAATTCAGGCTCAGGGATTTGGTGACGTATTTGGCGGTGCCCAATCGGACCCGGATGCGCCAATAGCAATTAGCGCCGACTCGCTCAAAGTCAGCAACTCACAAAAAATTGCAACATTTACGGGAAATGTTATTGTTAAACAAGGCAAGCTAACCCTGGAAACACCATCTCTCACTGTTCACTACGCCGGGGATGCTGCGAAAAGCCAATCGACAGGGCAGTCAATAACCAGACTGGAGGCCCACGGTGGTGTTTTCATCAAAAATGGCGACCAGCGCGCGCGCGGCAATCGGGGCATCGTTGATTTCACCAAGGATATCATAACCCTGATCGGGAAAGTATCACTGGGACAGGGAGACAACATTGTGCAGGGTGAAAAACTCATTGTGCATATGAAAACCGGTGAGGCTGAATTGTTTTCTGGCAAACGAGCAGGGAATTCATCCGGCTCGGGTCGGGTTCAGGGATTGTTTCTTCCAAAAAAGAGGAACAAATGATCTATCCAGCTGACCTCGACAAACTATTCTGAAGTCGCTAAAGAGCCTTCAGGAACCTTAACCCATGGCAATATTTAAAAAAACAAAAACGGGGTCGACCCGTTCAAACTCCGACTTTCCCACACCCTCGCAAAGTGTAGAAAAAGGCGGCGCTGGCTGGTTGTGCGTTAACAACATTGCCAAATCCTATGGCCGTCGCCCGGTTGTGAAGGATGTAAGCCTGACTGTTAAGCGTGGCGAATCTGTCGGTCTGCTTGGCCCGAACGGGGCCGGTAAGACCACATGTTTTTACATGATCACCGGCCTCATAAAGCCGGATCAGGGTTCTATCTCTCTTGACGGGTTTGATGTCACCTCGTTGCCCATGTACCGGCGTGCCCGGCTGGGGATTGGATATTTGCCCCAGGAAGCCTCCATATTTCGCGGATTGAGCGTCGAACAAAATATCAATGCCATTCTTGAGTTATCAGAGCCTGACAAAAAAAAATGCCGGGAAGAACTCGATCGGCTGCTGGATGAGTTCCGGATCACCCATTTACGTAAATCTCCGAGTATAGCTCTATCAGGCGGAGAGAGACGAAGACTGGAGATAGCTCGCGCTCTCGCCAGCAAACCGTCCTTTATGCTGCTGGATGAACCTTTTGCGGGTATTGATCCTATTGCGGTGGGAGACATTCA
>JAESRR010000188.1 GCA_016764535.1 Cohaesibacteraceae bacterium
TATCAGGATATTCCGATGTTCAAAATACAACGACTCCCGGGTGGATGATTTTTGGAGAGTTTTACAACAGCAACCGGCACACCCTTCTTCTACTGGTAAAATTAGCGCAAGCTGGCGAGCCGGTAATTATTCAACAGACACTTTTTAACGCGATACCGATCCTGGAATTATAGGCCAACTCATGCGATTGTTGCATGGGTTGGCCTATAAAAGGAATTGGACTGCTTTCATTCTCTTGCGTAATGTTCGTTTTGTAAAAGGGAATAATGGGCCGGAGGGGTCGGATCCTGATTGGAATTAGATCACAGTGTTCATCATTCGTTCTAATTTTCCGACATAGGCCAAAAGAATTACCAAAGGGAGAGTACTTAATGAAAATCACAATGCTTTTAACATCGGTTGCCGCGATTGCCGCAATGGTATTTGCCGGTGCGACCTCTGCTTCGGCAGAAAGTACACTGGATATTGTCAAGAAACGCGGTCATGTACGTTGTCAGGTCGGGCCTGCTTCGCCGGGCTACTATTTCCTCAATTCCGCAGGCGACTGGCAAGGTCTTGATGTTGCCGTATGTCACGCAGTTGCAGCAGCTGTTTTTGGCGACATTAAAAAACTCGAAATTCAATCGGTAAGCAGTCAGGCCCGTTTTACTTCTCTGGCTAATGGCGATTCCGATTTATTGTCCCGTACAGCGACCTGGACCATGTCTCGCGATACCCAGCTGGGCATCGACTTCCTGACACCGACTTTTTATGATGGACAGGGATTTACAGTTCCCAARGAYAGCGGCATCACAAGTGGYMTGGATCTGAARGGTGCCAAGGTATGTGTATTGACCGGTACCACCACAGAATCGAACCTTGCYGATTTCAGCCGTACAAATAACCTGAATATCAGTGCTGTGACATTTGAAGATTTCAATGTTCGCGACGAGACCTACCTGCAGGGTGGTTGCGATGCGGTGACAGGCGACAAGTCATCCATGGCGGGCAACCTGTCTGCATTTCCAGTGCCGTCTGATCATCTGATTTTGCCCGATACGCTCTCCAAAGAGCCTTTGGCCCCGGCTGTGCGTCATGGTGACAACCAATGGGCAGATATTGTTCGCTGGGCTCAGTTTACCATGGTTAATGCCGAGGAACTGGGTGTTACCAGTGCCAATGTAGATGATATGCGTGCCACTTCAAAAAACCCGTCCATCCGCCGCTTGCTTGGGGTTGAGGGAAATTTGAATGAAGGCATCGGCCTCGAAAAGGATTGGGCCTACAATATCATTAAACAGGTCGGCAATTATGGCGAAAATTACGAGCGCTATATGGGCGATGGCGAGCTTGGTATCGGCATTCCCCGCGCAGGATCAGCCAATGCTCTTTGGACCAATGGTGGCCTGATGTATTCACCTCCAATGCGCTAAAAAACAACACCGGCGAACTCGTGTCGCCGGTGTTTGCATCTGGCGCCGGATCAATTTTCGATTTGGTTTGGCGTCAGCATTTTGCAAGATATATGAGTAAACAATATCCGGGGGATTTGTGTCGTGGCGATTGAAGTTAGTCACAAACAAACAGTGCATGTCAGGCCTGTTGAGAAATTTGATTTCTTTCAAGACGAGCGTGTTCGTTCGGTTTTCTTTCAGCTTCTGACCGCACTGGCGGTTGGTGGTGTTGCCTGGTTTCTAATTTCCAATACCGCGCAAAATCTTGAAAAGCGCGGACTGAGTTTTGGTTTGGGTTTTCTCGATGTGGTTGCGCCATTTGATCCGGATTTCAAACTGGTATCGTTTACTGTCGGCGTTGATACCTATAGCCGGATCTTTTTGATTGGCATACTCAACACCCTGTATGTGTCCTTTCTTGCAATTATCGGAACAACATTTTTTGGGTTTTTTCTCGGAATTATGCGACTGTCCAGTAACTGGCTGATATCAAGAGTTGCACTGGCCTATGTAGAGATCGTGCGTAATGTGCCACTGCTGCTTCAAATAATATTCTGGTATTCGGTGATCTATGCTGTGTTGCCAAGGCTCAAGCAGAGCCTCGATCTTTCAGTCGGTGCAGAACTGGCATTCCTGAATATCAGGGGTTTATACGTTCCCTGGCCGGTGGCACATGATATGCTATGGTTCAGTTTTGTTGCTCTCGCTATTGCAATTGTTGCCGCATATTTTTTCAGACGCTGGGCTCAGCAGCGGCAGGATGCAACTGGTCAAAAATTGCCGATATTTTTGCCGACAGCAGCAATTATAATCTTAATCCCTGGTATGGTTTTTCTGTCCACCGGATCACCAATGACGTGGGATGTCCCCAGGCTTGAGGGATTCAATTTTGTTGGTGGTGCCTCTCTGCCCCGATCATTTATAGCCTTGTTGTTTGCTCTGATTATTTATCATGCAGCTTACCTGGCGGAAAGTGTAAGGGCCGGTGTGCTGTCAGTTAGCAAGGGACAGTCAGAGGCGGCCCTTGGGATTGGTCTTCGACCAAACAAGGTATTGTCACTGGTCGTAATCCCGCAGGCGATGCCGGCAATTGTTCCGCCGATGATCAGTCTGTGGATGAATGTCGTCAAAAATTCATCTCTGGCAACTGCAATTGGATTTGCGGATCTCGTTGCTGTCTATATGCAAACCTCATTGAATACTGCGGGACACGCGGTCGAAATTGTTGGCATGACAATGGCATTCTATATGACCATCAGCCTGACAATTTCCGGGCTGCTGAATATTTACAATAAACGTGTTCAACTGGTGGAGCGCTGATTATGGCTTACGTCAAAACAAAAGACACGCCCTCGAGGACGCCCCCGTTAAATGAAAGCTCAGTGCTCGGCTGGTTGAAAATTAACCTGTTTGATACGCTGTACAGCAGCGTTTTGACGGTACTGGTTCTGATAGCTGTCTTTTTTGCAGTTAAGGCTTTGTGGGTTTGGGGTATCTCTGACGGCGTATGGATTGCGAATTCTCGCCGGGAGTGCTTTAAAATCAGCATTGACGGGGCATGTTGGGCAGGTATTTTTGCCTGGTTTGACAGTATTTTTTACGGCCGCTATCCACGAACGGATCTATGGCGCATTGACCTTGGCGGCATTCTTTTGATTGTCTGGATGGCCCCGCTCTGGCTACCCCGGGTCCAGGGTAAAATACTAATCGGCCTGTCCACAGTCGCTCTATATCCCTTTCTCGCCGGCTATTTGTTTACCGGTGGAGACAAGGGTATATTCATGCAGATCATGCTGTCTGCTGCAATTGTTTGTTTCTTCGCTACTACCGCCAATGCAATTATTGGATTTCTTGGCGGCGGAAATCTGATTGCGTTTATTCTTCGCAAGACAGGAAAAAACAAGGCGCCGGAAAAACAGCAACGTAATATGCTTCTCACCATTCTTGCAATTGGATTTATTGCTGTATTCCTGTGGCAGAGGGGCTGGTCGCTTGAAGGGGTTACCTGGACCCGATGGGGCGGATTGTTCCTGACATTTGTCATTGCCGGTATTGGCATTGCATCGGCATTGCCTGGCGGTATTCTGCTCGCTCTGGGACGTCGTTCAAAATTGCCGGTTGTGCGGGTACTTTGCACTTCGTTTATTGAACTGTTTCGATCCGTTCCGCTGATCACTGTACTATTTATGGCGACCACAATGTTTCCGTTGTTTATGCCGGAAGGCTTTGTGCTTAACAAACTGGTTCAGGTCATTATTGCGGTGTGCCTGTTCAATGCCTGCTACATGGCTGAAACGGTTCGTGCCGGTTTACAAGCCATTCCCAGGGGGCAGTATGAGGGTGCCCACACCATTGGCCTTGGTTATTGGGGGACCATCGGGCTGATCATTATGCCCCAGGCTTTGAAACATATGATTCCAAATATTGTCGGCAGCTTTATCGGCTTGTTGAAGGATACCACTCTGGTTTCGATTATCGGGCTTTTCGATGTTTTGAATATTCTGCGTACCATCAGTCGCGATAGCCCCTGGCTGGGTCTGCATCAGGAAACTCTGGTCTTCGGGGCTATGCTTTTCTTCATCATTTGCTTTGCAATGTCAAAATATAGCCGTCATCTGGAAGTAAAGCTGTCGACCACTCATAAAAATTGATCCGGCAACACCGGAGGAGAAGATATGAACAATTCAAAACCCGAGGCAGTGCAAGGACAACTGGTGTCTGCAGCGTCCAGCGAGATCATGATTGATCTTAACAAGGTCAATAAATGGTACGGCGCATTTCATGTAATTAAAGATGTTGACCTTGTGGTGCACAAAGGCGAGCGGATTGTAGTTTGCGGTCCTTCGGGCTCCGGAAAATCGACACTTATTCGCTGTATCAATCATCTGGAGAAGCATCAGGAAGGTACGATTGTTGTTGATGGCATAACACTGGATAAAAACCTCAAGAATATCGACCATATCCGAACCGAGGTTGGCATGGTGTTTCAAAGTTTCAACCTGTTTCCTCATCTCACCATTCTCGAAAATCTTACGCTTGGACCCATCTGGGTCCGAAAAATGCCAAAAGCGGAAGCTGAGATCAATGCGATGAAATATCTCGAAAGAGTTAAGATTCCCGAACAGGCAGACAAGTATCCAGGACAACTTTCCGGTGGTCAGCAGCAGCGCGTGGCGATTGCACGTTCTCTGTGTATGAATCCAAAAATTATGTTGTTTGATGAGCCAACATCTGCACTGGATCCTGAAATGATCAAGGAAGTACTCGATGTAATGGTCGAGCTTGCGGAGACCGGAATGACAATGATTGTTGTGACTCATGAGATGGGTTTTGCCAAAACCATTGCTGATCGCGTGATCTTTATGGATGAAGGCGAGATTGTTGAAGAAAATGAGCCGAACGCGTTCTTCAACAACCCGCAACACGAACGTACCCGGCTGTTTCTCAGTCAAATTTTGTAACAGAGTCACCGAACTTAATTCCAAGAGGCGCGCAATGCCCACTACTTTTTTCACCGCCCCGGGCAAAATTTATCGTGGCAATCTACACACCCACTCAACCCGGTCTGATGGTGCTTTGGAACCCGAAGAGGTCTGTCGCCGCTACAATGCTGAAGGCTATGACTTTGTTGTATTGACGGATCATTTTGTCGGCCTGTTTGACTATCCGATCACAAACACGGAAAATTGTCGCAACGATAATTTTACCACCATTTTGGGTGCAGAACTGCATACCGGTGTAATGGACAACGGAAACTTGTGGCATCTTTTGGCGGTGGGGCTCCCTACTGACTTCGTCCCGCCTGATGCTCCTGATTTTCAACCGGTGGAAGGATCAGAATCTGCGGCAAGTATTGCACAGCGCGCGCGCGACGCGGGTGCGTTCGTGGCCATTGCCCACCCGCATTGGTCTGGTTTGACAGAAGCGAATGCCCGCAGCGTTACTGCTGCTCATGCAGTGGAGATCTACAATCATGGTTGCGCAGTCGACAATGATCGCGGAGAGGGCTTCCTGACCCTCGAACACCTGTTGAATGAAGGCCGTCATTTAAATCTTGTTGCAACGGACGATGCTCATTTTAACACGCCCGACTTTTTTGGCGGCTGGGTAATGGTGAAGGCCGAGAATAACTCTCCCGAGGCACTGCTTGATGCATTAAAAGAAGGCAGGTTCTATTCTTCAACCGGCCCGGAAATCCACGATATAAGGGTTTCCAATGACAATATCGAAATCGAATGTTCCCCCGTTGTTAATATTCTTGTTCAAGGTCAGGGTTCGCCGATGACAAAACGGCGCGGAGARACAATGACYAAAGGAAARTTGTCGCTGGARCGAYTGGCYGGCTCGCCATGGATWCGCGTCACCATAATCGACCGYGCRGGCAAACGGGCCTGGTCCAATCCWATYTGGATTGATGGAGCGTCACCCGATACYGTTTCAGAAGCAAAATGTGCTGTTGGYTAAAATGTCTCATTGTAGACAGGTATCCTGCGGCTATTGTCTTGTAGCGGACTAATTCTGTTAGTTTGCCAGTTGCTCAATGTCGGAGAAAGTGGCMGACAATTTGCTGACAATTTCCCCTATCTGTTCGCTGGTTGTAATGAACGGAGGAGCCAGCAAAACATGATCACCCTGTTTGCCATCTACGGTTCCCGGCATCGGGTAGCAAATCAAGCCGTGATCCATAGCTTTTTGTTTGATTTTCGCATGGATTTTTAGATCCGGGTCAAAACTTTGTTTGGTTTCACGGTTTGCAACCAGTTCAAGACCAATGAACAATCCGCGACCCCGGATATCCCCGACACTGGGATTTTGACCAAATTCTGTATTGAGGGCATGCAWTAAATCGGYRGAACGGTCTTTAATATCGCYAAGTAATCCTCGCCCMAGAATRGCTGATACAACAGCTACACCAGCAGCACAGGCCGTCGGATGYCCCTGGTARGTATGACCATGTTGGAACGAACCGCTGCCATCTCGAAATGTTTCATATATTTGCCTGGTACATAGAGTGGCRCCGATWGGCTGATATCCGGCTCCCAGSCCYTTTGCGATGGTTACAATGTCAGGTGTTATATTCTCTTGCTCATAGGCAAATAGAGATCCTGTCCGGCCCATGCCACACATTACTTCATCAAGAATAAGCAGAATRCCGTATTGGTCACATAWTTCGCGGATTCGAYTGAAATAYCCAGGAGCMGCRACAACAGCGCCAAGTGTAGCGCCCACAACAGTTTCACAAATGAATGCAGCAACCTTGTTRGCRCCKACGCGTAGAATCTCTATYTCAAGCAGGTTTGCCGAACGAWKTCCGTACTCYTCAAGGCTTTCATYCTCKYTTTGATACCGATAGGGATAACACGGATCAATGTGAGTCATGGGTACCAGCATTGGCATAAATGGTTCRCGCCGCCATTTGTTTCCACCAGCGGACAGCGCACCTAAAGTATTGCCATGAAAACTCTGCCATCTGGCAATGACATGTGATCGTTCGTTGTCGCCTCTTTCAAGGTGATATTGACGGGCCATTTTCAAAGCAGTTTCGACGGCTTCGGACCCACCGGAAGTAAAATATACGCGATCAATATCTCCCGGGGCGTTTGCGATCAGGAGATCTGCAAGTTCTTCAGTTGGTTCTGTCGTAAAAAAACTGCAATGGGCAAAAGACATTTGGTCAATCTGGTTTTTGACCGCATTGCGCACTGTTGCATCAGAATGTCCAAGACAGGAAACGGCGGCTCCACCCGAACCATCAAAGTAWCGCTTGCCGTTTTTATCGATGATGTAGCATCCTTCGCCAGAAACAGCGATTGGCATATCTGCTCTGGTGTTACGGGGAAATACGTGGCCCATTGTTCTCTCCGGGGAAAATAAAATCGACGATAATCTGGTTGCGGAATGGTTCCATACCGTGTTGTCTTCAGATGGGATTAAAATATCGTTTGTGTCAATAAAAACGTTATAATAACATTTGTTTTGTTTTTTGCAGGCACCAGAGGCAGGAATATGGGCCAGATACACAAATCCAGAATCATAGAACAGCTAACCGGAGAGCTGGCTACCTATCCAAAAAGCCTTCGCCGCATAGCAATGTATGTGATAGACAATCCGGCTGAATTTGGAATGGATTCAATCAGGGACAGTGCTTCACTTATCGGTGTAAGTACCAATTCTCTCGTTAGACTGGCAAAAAAACTGGGGTTTGAAACATACCATCAATTCAGGGCGCCTTTTCGTGAAGCACTGACTGCCAGCGCTTCAAGTGGTGACGCCGGTCAATGGATTGGGGAATTGTACGAACGTGGTGGAAAAGAGCGGGCTCGCGCCGATGCTGCCACAAGTGTAATGGGTAATGTAACGGATGCATTAAGACAGACAGACGCGGATTCCATAGCTCTTGCCGCCGACTGTATTCTGGAGGCAAAAAAGGTCTTTTTAGTGGCGACAAGAGGACCCTATGCACTGGTGCACTATTTCTACCATGTCGGGCGCATAGCTTTGCCCAATCTGGTGATTGCGCCCAGACATGCAAATGCCCCTGTCGATGAAATTTTGACCGCAGACGAAAACGATGTTGTTCTCGCAATATCGTCGATGCCCTATTCCCGTGAGACTATTGATGCTTGTGAAATGGCGCGGAAAAAAGGTGCCAAATTGATTTTGATGTCCGACAGTGCCGCAAACTCACTACCACTTACGCCCTATATTACACTTGTATCTCCGGTTTCAACGCCACATTATTTTGAGAGCTACGTTGGTTTTTTTGCGCTGCTTGAATGGTTACTAACTGTACTTGTTGAACGCGGCGGAGAAGATGTTCAGCAAAGAATTCAAATGTTTAACGATCTTCGAAGCGACGCGAATTTGTACTGGAAGATGTAGCTTATCGACGGTCTGTGAAGTTGTTGACACAGCAAAGATACCGAATTGAGTTTGCTCCGATGCAAAATAACTAACAAATAACAAATGTTGTCTGTTGACCTGGAATAATACATCCGCAACCATGCAGATATTAAAGGGCCACTAGAATAAGGCCTTCAGGGGGGGGAAAGGATGCCAACAAGGGTATCCGTTTGCTCTTCGTACAATTTGAAAAGATTGGTTTCGGCGCAATTCGTGTGTCGGGCCGGGTATGAAATTGCTAATTGTTAAAAGCGAGGAGTTGGGAATGTCTTTTACTAAACTTGCAATTGGAACTGTCTTGGCAACTGCCATGATGGCATCTACTGCATATGCAGAAACCAAACACGTTGTGATTGGTACTGGCGGACAAACCGGTGTTTATTATCAGGTTGGTGGTGCAATTTGTCGTCTTGTAAATAAAAAGACCGCAGAACACGGCATTAACTGTACACATAAAACCGGTGGATCTGTTTCAAACATCAACGGCATGCGTGCTGGCGATCTGGACATGGGTGTAGCCCAGTCTGACTGGCAGTATCATGGTTATAACGGAACTGCTCCGGATAAGTTTCCTGAAGGCGCTTACACAGACCTTCGTGCAGTATTCTCCGTTCATCCAGAGCCATTTACTGTTGTTGCCCGTGCAGATTCAGGCATCACAACCTTTGAAGGCCTTCTTGGCAAAAAAGTAAATGTTGGCAACCCGGGATCTGGCGCACGCGCTACCATGGAAGTTGTTATGGAGAAAATGGGCTGGGAAATGGGCGATTTCGCTCTGGCAGCCGAATTGAAATCTTCAGAGCAATCAGCAGCATTATGTGATGGCAAGGTTGATGCCATTGTATTTACAGTTGGTCATCCAAGTGGAACGATCAAGGAAGCTACAACTTCCTGTGATTCAATCCTGATTACAGTCGATAATGAAGTTATTCAGAAGCTTGCTTCTGAAAACGATTATTATGATATGACATCTATTCCTGGTGGCACATACACCGGAACAGATACAGACACTGTAACATTCGGTGTTGGCGCGACATTCGTAAGTTCTACAGCTGTAGATGACGAAGTTGTTTATCAGATGGTGAAAGCTGTTTTTGATAACTTCAAACGCTTTAAGAAAATGCATCCTGCATTTTCTCATCTTAAAGAAGCTGACATGATCACGAAAAATCTGTCTGCTCCTTTGCATGATGGCGCTGTGCGTTACTACAAAGAAATGGGCTGGATGTAAATTCAGCAGAATTAAGATGCAATGGGGAAGCCTTGTGCTTCCCCATTGCTGTTTTGACTTTAAGTCAAATTCTATGGAATAGTACTACGTACGGTTGGTCACGGAATATTTAAGCGACAATAATAAAATCAAGAAGCATCGTGTGATCAGGCTGTCATGTAAACATATGGGGATATGGGAATGACTGCAGAAAGCTCCCAAAATACACCGATGAGTGATGAAGATCTACAGGATCTCGTTGCTTCGACCGATACAGGTGGTCGGGTACCTACCAACCAGAATATCGTTAAACTGCTGTCCGTGACCGCTTTGATCTGGTCAATATTCCAGGTCTGGATTGCGTCACCAATTCCCTATGAGATAGGTATCGGCGTATTCTCAAGCCGTGAAGCGCGACCCATCCATTTGATGTTTGCGATTTTCCTTGCGTTCCTCGCATATCCCGCATTCAAAAGTTCTCCACGTCGCCACATACCAATGGCGGACTGGGCTCTTTCAATAATTGCTTCTCTTACAGCGATTTATTTGTTTGTCGCTGATACGTCACTGATTGCCGATTGGACTGGCACGCGCTTGTCAAATCGTCCAGGTAGCCCCAATAATATTGATATCGTTGTTTCCGTAATTGGTATGGTGCTGCTGCTTGAAGCGACACGACGGGCATTGGGCCCACCATTGATGGTCGTTGCAATGGTGTTCCTCGGATATACTTTTTTCGGGCCGTTGGCTCCGGATTTGATWGCCTGGAAAGGCTCCTCATTTGGTGGRACCGTTGATCAGCAATGGTTGTCWTCAAGTGGTGTATTCGGCATTGCTYTGGGCGTYTCGACCGATCTGGTGTTTTTGTTTGTGCTGTTTGGTGCTTTGCTCGATAAAGCAGGCGCCGGAAACTATTTTATCAAGGTTGCTTTCTCGCTGATGGGTCACTTCAGTGGTGGACCTGCGAAAGCTGCTGTTGTTGCCTCGGGTATGACTGGTTTGATCTCCGGGTCTTCCATCGCCAATGTGGTGACGACGGGAACCTTTACCATTCCAATGATGAAACGGGTTGGCTTCAGTGCTGAACGCGCTGGTGCTGTCGAAGTCGCATCGTCGGTCAATGGTCAAATTATGCCACCTGTCATGGGTGCTGCGGCGTTTTTGATGGTCGAATATGTAGGCATTCCTTATTTTGAAGTCGTAAAACACGCTTTCTTGCCTGCCATCATTTCCTATATCGCGCTTGTATACATTGTGCATTTGGAAGCTGCGAAAATGGGCATGGTTGGTATGGCGAAAGTCGGCGACCAAAAATCAACAAAGGATGTGCTTTTATCCTGGGGTATTACGATTTCTGCCATTCTGGTTTTGGCAGGAGGAATGTACTACCTGTCACAGGTCTATGAAGCCCTTCAAACAACAACCGCACGATTGCTGCTGGTTGTGGCTGTGATTGCCGCGCAATACATTATTGTGAGGTTGATAAAATCAAGTGCTTCTTCGTCGACGACCGCTAAAACGCTTTCCACCGGTGCAATGGTGCTGGGTAATCTGGTCATCGGATCGTTTGGGCTGTTCTTCTTTATAAGTTTGATACGTGATTTGGCTGGAAAAGGACTGACACCATGGGTTATTGGTGTTGTCGTCCTCATCGCCTATGTCGGACTTGCACGATTTAGTTCGTCCTATCCTGATTTGGAAATGGATGATCCGAATGCCCCTGTAACCAAATTACCGGAAATTGGCCCAACAGTTAAATCCGGGCTTCATTTTCTGTTACCTGTTGTCGTGCTTATCTGGGGCTTGATGGTTGAGCGTTTGTCTCCATCATTGTCAGCATTTTGGGCCACTGTGCTTATGATGTTTATATTGCTAACCCAGCGGCATTTGTTTGCGATGTTCCGCAAGGAACGCGTATCCGGAACATTGAAACGCGGATTGTCCGAACTTGTTGACGGCATGATTAGTGGCGCACGCAATATGATAGGTATCGGTATTGCGACAGCAGCGGCAGGTATAATCGTTGGTGCAGTGGATCAAACAGGTGTTGGTGGCAAACTTGCTGCGCTTGTTGAATTTCTCTCGGCTGGCGAGATTATGCTGATACTGCTTTGGACAGCGGTTTTGAGCCTCATACTTGGAATGGGCTTGCCAACAACAGCAAACTATATTGTGGTTTCTTCTCTTTTGGCTCCGGTCATCGTCAGTCTGGGTCAACAGAATGGCCTGATTGTGCCACTGATTGCTGTACACATGTTTGTATTCTATTTCGGGATAATGGCGGATGTGACACCTCCGGTGGGGCTTGCGTCCTTTGCGGCGGCGGCCTTGTCGGGTGGAGACCCCATCCGAACCGGATTTATAGCTTTCTTCTATTCGCTTCGTACGGCACTGTTGCCGTTTCTTTTCATCTTCAACACAGATTTGCTGCTGATTAATGTGACCGCTTTGGAGGGAGTGTTTATATTTGTCATTGCCACAGCGGCGATGTTGATTTTCACGGCCGGGATGCAGGGATATTTCCTTGTTAAATCCAGAATTTGGGAATCAATCGCGTTGATCCTGATCGCATTCACACTCTTCCGTCCAGGTTTCTGGCTTGATTATGTTACGCCTCCTTATGAAGATTTTGGTGGTGCGCAACTGGTCCAGACACTGGGAGAAGCCACCCCTGGCGATGAACTTCGTTTGCTGGTTAATGCTCAGGATGAGGTCGGTGATAATGTGACATTGACGATGCTTCTCAAAGTTGGAAACGAAGCAACAGGTGCAGAACGCCTGGAGGCTTACGGTCTTGAGATCATCGAACAGGACGGCAAATACATAGTTGACGGGGTGACATTTGACAGTATTGCATCAGACGCCGGATTTGATTTTGACCAGGTGATCTACAAAGTTGGTAAACCATCTGATCGACCTGCGCGTCAGTTGTTTTACATTCCGGCATTGTTGATGTTCGGTCTGATTATATTTTTGCAACGTCGCCGTCGTAGCCCGGCTCAAGCTGCAACAGCAGCAGCATAGGAGGGAAATATGTTTAAACGTGTCCTTTTAGCCATTGATTTGCAGCAAAAAGACAGCTGGGATAAGGCTTTGCCCACTGGTATTGAATATGCAAAAGCTTTTGGTTGTACCTTGCATGTGATGACTGTTGTACCAAATTTTGGTTCAAGCATCGTTGGTTCTTTCTTTCCAAAGGACCATGAAGAACAAGTCATGGAAGGAACCAACAAGGCTTTGCATGGTTTTGTGACAGAAAACATTCCCTCTGATATCTCGGTGCAACATATCATCGGTCATGGAACCGCCTATGAGGAGATACTACGGGTTGCAGAAGAGATCGATTGTGACCTGATAATCATGGGTGCGCATCGTCCCAAAATGGAAGATTATCTTCTGGGACCAAATGCTGCCCGTGTTGTGCGGCATGCAAATTGCTCTGTACTTGTTGTGCGCCGCTAGGCGAAACGGTAAAATACATAGTCAAATTTTGGAAGGCCCGGTTACTGACCGGGCCTTTTTTCGTTGTTGATTTACTCTTTTACATAACGCGGATACGACAATTTTGAAGCACGGGAAAAATCAAGATCAATCTCGATAGTCAAAAATGGATTATCCGGATCTGTGCATCCCATTACATCTCCCTCTGGCGAAATAATCCATGATAACCCGCCAAGATTTGCAAAGCTGTCAGGCTCTGCATAAAGGTTAGACGACAAGTGCCACGCTCCCGACACCACTGCAGCAGCCTGTCCGCCCGCGAGCCATTTATCGGTGCTTCCATGCGGTGTTGCACGTGGGCAACACAGGATATCTGCATTCAGTTTTGCGTACTGCCTTGCATGCTCATAAAACCACATTTCGGTACAAATGGTTGTTCCAATACGGGTATTTCCGCTCCGTACGAGTGGGAATTCAGAATCGCCCATATCGTACCAGCTGGCTTCCCAATAACCCTCTTCATCAGGCAAATAGCGTTTATCATGAAAGCCGGAAGCTCCGGATTTAGGTGTCCAGATGTAAGCTTGATTGCGCCTTGATCCAGTTGCCATAATTGTTGGTCGGGTTGACAGAATTGCTTCGACACCAAGTCTGGCCAATTGCTCAATCTGTATATCATGTGCATCAGTTGCGGACTGCCATCTTTTTGTGTTGGGTTCGGGATCGGCCGCAAGCCAGTTAAAGAAAGGCATTTCCGGTAGCAAAAGAAATTGCGATTTTTCGACGACAAGATGCTCTACCAACGCAGACAAATCGTCTACCTGTCTTTCAGAATTGTTGTTAAGTTGTACGACGGTAACGCGCAGATTATTGCTCATGAATTTTCCAATGCCTGAATATTTTTGCAATGAGAATAGGAAAATTGTCACTTATCGCAATATACGAATTGTACTGTTGTGTGGCGTTTCTATGCATTTTGTATAAATTTTATATGGAATGTATAGATGGATGACACAGATCGGGAATTATTGAAGCTGTTGGGGGACCATGCGCGCAAGCCTGTCATCGCGTTTTCGGGATCAATTCCATTCGGTATTGCGTGGTAACGGTGGATCGGAATTATTCGATTTATTTTAAATTCCCTGAGGTGATCCAAATGTACATGGTGGCCGGTCGATATGATGTATGCCTGCTGCCGGAAGACGACAGTTCAGAACAAGTCGGTGCAAAGTTGGATGTCATGCGAAAGAACCCGGACATTCTACAAACAGACACATGTGTTGTGTTGTCGAAATAACTGGATCGAAAAGGCAGGTAGTCCGGCTCAATTTGCAGAGCCGGATTGAACTTGCTACTTTTTTGCTGTGTTTTCCGGGTCACCCGGCACAATACGGGTGATAGTCCCGGCAGCATTGCCATCAGGACCGATATACGTAAACTTTCCTGGTTGATAGTCAATTTTCCAGTTCCCTTTTGGGCCATTGTTCCAGCGAACGAAATAGCCTTCGGACCCTATTTCGTAGGTGCCGTGCCAGATGGGGCCTCCGTTGGGAAGCGCCATGTGAACTTCAGTTTTTGTGGGATAATAGATGATTGCATCTGTGCCTTTGCCTGTATCAACATAATGTGTAGATCCGACCATCAGAACAGCAAGTACCTTGGCAGTAAGAATTGACATATTGATCTCCTTCTAGAGTGTGATTGGGTAGTGTTTACGCCACGCAGAATGGTGGTTAAAGTCGGTGTCTTGTGACCAGGCCAGTATCAAATTGGTTTGTGACCCGCCAGCGAGTTGCAAGGTAGGGCGGTGACGCATCGAGTGAGGGAGTGAAAAACGGATTTGAGAAAACTCTCCGTTATATGCTCCTTCCAGATCCTTCAGATGAGTCTCAAGGTTTAGTTTACGAACATCAAAGTGGCTGCCGTTTCGTGTTAAATGTTCTTCGGCCCTGGGTCTCTTTTCTGAAGCCACAGCCATCACAAACCGCATGTTTCCAAGGCCGGGATGCTCGTTAAAACCAATGGCCAACCATCCAGCAGTAGGGGCCGACATGGATAAGCGGACACGATGCGTATCGTGTGACCAGCCAAACGATACGCGTCCATCTATCAGGGATCCTGGTGTGATATTGATCGCCTTCACCTGTTCAGGCAGTGATACGAACCCGGTTCCAATTGCGGTCAAACACAATTTTACAAACTGCCTCTTATTCATACGCACTGTCCTTTCTTGAGTTTCATCAAGTAAGTTGATAATTAGGGTAAAGAATATTATCGTCAAGTTACTTGACGAATTAAAGTGCAATGTTCAATGAAAAGTGATCACAAAAAACCGGACTTGATTGACCACATCGGGCTGGAGTTATGGCGAGCGACCCGGTCATGGAAGCAGCACCTGAACGAGGTAATGGTCGAAAATGGATATATGTGGTTCGGTGAAGCTCGCGGTAAGCTTATTCAATACATAAGATTTTCGGGCACTCCCCAAACAGAGCTCGCCTTAAAAACGTCTATGACAAAACAAGCAATCCAGCAACATCTGGACGATCTGGTTAAGGACGGGATTGTTGAACGGATTAGCGATCCTGCCGATGCCAGAAAGAAACTGGTGAAACTATCCGTTGCAGGAATGGAAGCTTTCAGGACAGCGAACAAGGCCAAACGTGAAATTGAACAGCGTTACGAAGCTCGAATTGGTAAAGAAGGCATGATGGCTCTGAGAAGAGCGCTTGAATTAATCATTGAAGATGATGGTGGTTGAGTTTCGGATCCTTTAAAACAGGAACAACCACGCAGGATATCTTCTATCATAACAAAGCGACCAAAGAACATGTCAGAGATACCCACCCGGTTCAGATATTATGACAGTCCCCTTGGCTCACTTTTACTTGCAGGACGTGATGATGCACTTACGCATATGTTTTTTCCGCGCGAAAACAGCGCGGTAGAACCTGATACCAACTGGGTATCTGATAACGGGTGTTTTCCCGATGTAATTTCACAACTGGGTGCGTATTTTGCGGGTGAATTGCAGGAGTTTGATGTTCCATTGGAACTGAATGGTACGCTCTTTCAAAAAACAGTATGGAAAACCCTGCTCACGATTCCATTTGGTGAGGCATGGTCATATGGTGACGTTGCTCATACCCTTGGAAATGCCGGTGCCAGCCGCGCTGTTGGTCTTGCGAATAATGCCAATCCGATCCCGATTATCGTTCCATGTCATCGTGTGATTGGCGCCGACAGGTCACTGGTCGGATTCGGTGGCGGGCTGGATGCAAAAATCTGGTTGCTAAGGCATGAGAATATCCGGTTTCGTGGTGATGAAGGGATCAATCAACTTGATTTACCGTTGTGATGAAATTTCATGCGCTGCACTGGGTTATATTGATGTTGTTCCAGGAAATTTGGCAACTCTGATCACATCAGTGACCAGGTTGAAGGTGGGGACCGGAACTGATCGTCTTGTCTAAAAATATTTCGGCTTGAGCATTCATCACGTGATCACTATATTGGCTGGATGCATCGGGCGATGCATCCAC
>JAESRR010000029.1 GCA_016764535.1 Cohaesibacteraceae bacterium
TCATTAATGGAAACTTAATTCTAAGCATACTTGCATGATGTTTAAATATAATTCAAATTCAAATTGTACTTATTAAATATATCTATTCTGATATTCAAATATTAGACTACCAAAACCAAGGTTAATCTCATGAAATTTATTATTGGTTGTTTATTACTTTCGGTATGCATCCCATCATACGCAATTGCTGGTGGAAATACTTCTGTTAGTGTTCAGAATGGTAATGGAAACTCATCTTCTACTACTCAGTCAGGCAGTGGTAATTCTTCAACAACCGATCAAACCGGTAATGGCAATTCATCTTCAACAACGCAGTCGGATAGCGGAAATTCCTCCACGACCGAGCAAAATGGAAACAATAACACTTCCAACACCACTCAGTCAGGGAATGATAATACCTCAGCGGTTTCCCAATCCAATTCGAGCTCATCCCGGGGCAATTACGCATCTGTAAACCAGTCCGGGCGGAATAATGATTCTGCAATTTTCCAAACTGGCAGCAAAAACCGGGTACGAATCAAGCAATCCGGGATTGGCAATTATTCAACTGCCAAGCAAAGAGGCAAGAAAAACAAGACCAGAATTCGTCAGGCCGGCAAGAACAATGGTGTTTACACATTGCAGATTGGCCGGAAAAACTACATCCGCGTGACCCAGAAGGGTACACACAATTATGCGGGTGCTGGCCAGGATGGAAACAACAATCGCATCATTATTGGCCAATACGGCTCTGGACACGGGTCACATCCAGGAAAAGTGGATGTAGATGACAAACCGATCAA
Organism: Cohaesibacteraceae bacterium; assembly: GCA_016764535.1. Lineage (GTDB taxonomy): Bacteria > Pseudomonadota > Alphaproteobacteria > Rhizobiales > Cohaesibacteraceae > JAESRR01. The sequence goes on from JAESRR010000029.1 coordinate 783, forward strand.
AGCGGTAACTTACGGGCCTACGAGGTATTCAGTTCGCGATTTTGCGGCGGTCAACCTCTCCAAAAGCGGTCGTTGTTTAACAACAGAATATGAGCACCAGAGCGGCATTGCCTTTCTGGTCGTCAAGAAGGGGGACAATTGTACTGGCCCTCTAACCAGCCTTTGTGTGCGTTCCAGTGCGCACAAATTCAGATGCCGTGAAGTCAAAATTCGATAGATCACCATCCACATTAATATCAACTCGCAGGAAAGAACGAATATTATGAAAAAACTATTTTTGACTGTTTGCGCAACAGCTCTTATTTCAGCTGGATCAGCTTACGCCGGTGGCAATAATTCTGTTGTTGCTCAGGTTGGCAACGGCAACGCGGCCAATGTTCAGCAGAATGGCAATGATGGCGTGGCAATTTCTGCTCAGGTAGGTGACGGAAACCGTTCTTCAGTACACCAGACCAGCAGTTCACATGGCAATGTTGCAGCAATTGGCCAAGCTGGAGACAACAATAGATCCGCCGTCATTCAAGGTGGCAGCCATAATACGGCAATATCGTACCAGGGTGACAATGGACAACGTTCCGGTATCGCTCAGGGCGGATCACGCAACAAAGCCGTACACGTCCAAAATGGTGGCGGGAATCGGGCCTATACCGGCCAGCTCGGATACAAGAACAAAGCCTACACCAAACAGAACGGTTACGGAAACTTCGCGGCGACCGGTCAGATCGGCTACAAAAACAAAAGCAAAGTCAGACAATATGGCGTAGTCCATGTATCACTTGTTGGCCAGCTTGGTAAGAAAAACAAAGTTAATTCAAAACAGACTACCTATGACAACAAATCACTGGTTTTGCAGCTGGGTGACTTTAACAAAGCCCGTGTACGCCAAAACTAATCAAATAACATAGATCAATAAATCGGGGCGGTCTTTCAAGATCGCCCTTTTTTTGATCTCATGTCTGGCAAATTTCCTGTGAACGGGTGAATGCTCTCACATTTGTGAAATGGCAACACGCAGCATCGCCTCTGAATCCGGATCGAGCTTCCAGATTTTCCGATCTACAGCCTCTTCCATTAATTGCAGTAAGGACTTGGAAATCGCACGACGCGTGATGATCGTCAGAACTTCATTGCGGGTAATACCGGCATCAAGTTCAACAAATTTGCCAGCTATATGGCGCACTCCGCCACCGGAAAAACCGTATGACATAACTGTGTCATGTGCTTCGGTCGCAAGAATGACTTCACCCGTGCGGGTATCCACCAGACGAAGGGCAATGGTGATCAAATCGGAACGATATTTGGTACTGGCACCAATGCCAAAATACCGGGCTCCAAAACCACCGGTAACAAAATTGCTGTCATAACCAATGATCCCGCCGGTGAGTAGATAGTCGGCACTGATCAACTTGTTACGCTTATGGCCATGTCCGGCTTTTAATGTCTGTTCCTGCACAACCGCTTTGAGCTCGTCTCGCTCGGCAACCTTAAACCATTGGCCCCGGGCAGCTTTTAGCAAAATACCAATTAGCATGTCATTTCCGGCCTGGGAAACGGCATAAGACAAGTCTGCGTAATTATCGTTGGGTTTTCTCTGGCCGGTTAGATCCGAAAAGGAATAAACGGCGACAGATATTTGTTTATCTGGTGCTGGAAGGTTGATCAAAAGGTCGAGATGTTGATCGATAGGCCTGCCGGTTGCACTATCGTGAAACTCGGTTCCAGGATTTTTGGCCGCACAAGAARCCAAAAACATGCTAAWTAGCACTATCCAAATTCGCAAACCAAATACTCCTCAAACAGAGGCGCAATTTCAGGCAACAACAGGTGTTGCCATCAAACTGCGCATGAATAAGCAGTAAAAACTTATGGTTTACAWTTGGTAAAATTATATGATCAATTGGTATTTATACTTGACGACGCTGTATTTCCAGAACCGGTCTGGATCTGTGCATTGATGGAATTGCCACTGCCATTTTGAATTGCAATGACACCATTTGATATTGTGAGATTGTAGACAATTGTTGTTCCRACRGCCTGCTGAACAGAACTKGTTTGAYCGCTATTTCTACGATCCATTCCYGAAGTWTCCARTAGATACTGCCCACTTCCAGCTCCGCCYGCGAAWGCCGGATTGGTAAAATTGAAGACGAGAGGCGTCGCAAACCCTGCCTCAATCATTCCGAGCATTCCRACYAAAAAGAAGCAGRTAAATTTTCGTTTTGAAACCATTGTGAACAGAYCCTGGTCATGAATATTGTCTTAACGACCATATCATTTGAAATCGACCCGTGTTGGCAAAAGTAAACACTTGGTAAAGATCTATGGTTACCAATGATTAACGAATTCAAATAAATAGTTAATATTGAATTTGTTGTATTGGAGATAAAACATGCGATGAATACCGTTTGAATGCTTCTGAAGACGAACGACATACGATCAATGCGCAATGTTTTGAAAAGAGAGTGGTGCCCCCGGTCCGACTCGAACGGACACGTCCAATGGACAACAGATTTTGAATCTGTCGCGTCTACCAGTTCCGCCACGGGGGCAAGCGAAATAATCGACCATCTCTGGCGCGCGATCATAGGGAGAAAATTTCAAGGGTCAATCCCTGTATACAAGCGAAACACAGAAATCGAATGGAGCCATAAATCCTGCTCCCGCCTGTAGACAGAAGTAATGTCAGCGGCTAATCAAATTCAATGCTAAGAAAACTCTATGACTGGACAATGGACCTGGCTTCCAGCCCCCGCGCAAGCTGGGCACTGGGCATAGTATCATTTGTTGAAAGCTCAATTTTTCCAATCCCGCCAGACACACTGCTTATTCCGATGGTTGTTGCCAATCGACGCAAAGCCATATTTTACGCTGTTTTGTGTACAGTCACTTCGGTGTTGGGTGGCCTGCTTGGGTATTACATCGGATCAGCATTATTTGATCAAATCGCGAAGCCAATTCTGGATTTCTACGGGTATGGTGCGAAGTTTGATGACTTTGCAGAGTGGTTTAATGTCCGGGGTGCCTGGATCGTATTTATTGCGGGCATTACCCCCTTCCCCTATAAAGTCATCACAATCGCCAGCGGCGCAACAGGTCTTGGCCTGCCGGTTTTTCTTGTTGCCAGCATTTTGGCCCGCGGCCTGCGGTTTGGCATTGTTACGGCTCTTTTGTATTTCTGGGGACAACCGGTTCGTGAATTTATAGAAAAGCGTCTTGGTCTTGTTTTCAGCGTATTCGTCATACTTCTTCTTGGCGGATTTGTGATTGCCAAATTCGTTTTCTAAAGGAAATACTATGTTGCTTCGTTCAAGACCTGTTGCATTCCTGTTGTTTGCAATCGCCACACTTACTGTGGCCTCGGCATGGATGTTTCAGATAATTGGTGGTTACACCCCGTGCGAATTGTGCCTTGAACAACGCGTTCCATACTATGCCGCCATTCCACTGGCGCTGCTCACCTTCGTGTTGGCAGAACGATTGCGTCACCACATCATGCTAACGATATTTTTTGTTTTGCTGGGATGCATATTTGCATATGGCGGTGGCCTTGGCGTGTATCAGGCAGGTGCCGAATGGGGTTTTTGGTATGGACCTGCCAGCTGTGGCGGCGGTACAGACATGAAGTTTGATGCAAGTAATCTCTTTTCCCAAATGAAGGAAGAGAAACTGATTAGCTGCACGGCACCACAGGGGCGTTTTCTTGGATTGTCATTTGCCGGATGGAATGTCCTGGCTTCCGGGTTCTTAATGCTGCTGGCGTTTTTCGGTGCGTTTAACAGTGAAAGACAACGCACGACCTGACAGGTTCAGGGTTCCAGTTCAATGTCCCAATACAAATAATCCATCCAGCTCTCATGAAGATAATTGGGTGGAAATGCCCTGCCGTTCCGGTGCAAATCCTGAATTGTCGGCCTGTATGGGCTTTGTCTCGGTATCATGCCGATTTCTTTGGCCAATCGATTTCCCTTGCGCAGATTACAGGGAGAACAGGCTGTTACAACATTGCCCCAGGTTGTGAGCCCTCCGCGAGATCTCGGAACCAAATGATCAAATGTCAATTCTTCGCCATCCCCGCAATACTGACATCTAAATTGATCCCTCAAAAACACATTAAATCGCGTAAACGCAGGATGAGTTCCGGATTTGACGTAGGTTTTCAGCGATACAACGCTTGGGATCCGCATCTCAAATGATGGGCTATGCACAATACTTTCATATTCTGAAACGATATTCACCCTGTCCAGAAATACTGCCTTTATTGCATCCTGCCATGACCACAGCGATAGCGGATAGTAACTCAATGGCCGGAAATCCGCATTGAGCACCAAAGCAGGACAGGATTCTGGTGACACGTGAATGGTCACTGCAAACTCCCTTGCATACCCTGTTGGAGAGAATCTCCAACTGCATTCAGGTAGTTTTAGTGTACCGCTTTTTTTCGATGTTTGTGAAGTAACGACTAAATCGGCAGCGTTTCGCCACCGGACTTTATTGTTTTATAATACGCCCAAAACAATCTGGCCGCAACTCCGCGCCATGGTGACCAGGCAATTGCGATATTCGCGAGTTCTTTTTCTGTTGGTTTTTCTAACAGGCCCAAACCATCGGCGACTGCCGCTTGTAACGCCACATCACCGGCCGGAAAAACATCGGGATGTCCCGCACAAAAAAGAAGAAAAATATTGGCCGTCCATGGACCTATTCCATGAATGGAGATCAATTTTTTGTGGGCCATCGACGCATCAATGGAACCGAGTGAAGCGATGTCGAGACCGCTGAGCACTTCGTTGGCAATCGCATGAACCGTTTTTGCCTTGGGACGGGACAGACCGGGTTTACATAATTCCTCGCTGGTCAAACCAGCCATCAATTCAGCAGTCGGTTCCGGCCATGCCGTTTTAAACCGGGACCAGATTGCATCTGCGCATGCAACAGAGACCTGTTGACCCACAACAATCCGCAATACGCTTTCAAATGTTGCCGGATTTCGCCGCAATGGAATATCGCCTGCTTTTTCGATAACCGGCAGCAAACGCGGATCAATCTGCTTTAAAGCCTCGATACCCAGATATACATCCTCTATATTTTCAATGGTGTGCATTCAAGATTCCGGTTATGCCTGTTGATGTCAAAGTTCCGGCATAGAGATATCAAAAGAAACCAACAAACCAAACCGAAGATTGCAAATGGTACCTGTCTTTCGATTTGCACCCAGTCCGAATGGGCAGCTACATCTGGGCCACGCTTTATCAGCTCTGATAAATTTTGAAAGTGCACGTAAAACCGGTGGTCGATTTCTCTTGCGGATTGAAGATATCGATCAATCCCGCGCAAGAGCCCACCTGATCGAACAAATACTCGATGATCTCGCATGGCTGGGATTAAAATGGGAAACGCCGGTACTGAAGCAATCAACCCGATTTGATCAATACATTGCAGCGATAACAAAATTGTCTGAACTGAACCTCACATACAAAGCACACAAAACCCGCAAGCAAATCTCCCGGTTCGTTTCAGAATATGAAAACAAGAATAATCGACTCTGGCCGCGAGATCCCGATGGCGCACCGTTTTATCCCCGATATGAGGACGAACCCGACACCGCATCATTTTCAATCCGTCTGGATATGGCTCAGGCGTTGAATAATACACCTGACCTGGGCTGGTACGAAACCGGATCAGGTCCCGACAGCCAGTCGGGCGAGATAATTGCCCAACCACATCTTTGGTCGGATGTTGTGATTGGGAGGAAAGATTGCGCGACGAGTTACCACTTGTCTGTTGTCCTTGATGATGCCTTGCAAGGGATTACCAATATTGTGAGGGGCGCTGATTTATTCTGGTCGACCAGCGTCCACAGGCTTTTGCAACATTTGCTCAATTTGCCTGAACCCACATACCACCATCACCGTCTCATCACCGATACCAGCGGATACAAACTATCCAAATCCCTGTTATCCAAATCGATATCCAATTTACGCAAGGAAGGTTGTTCGCCCGATGATATTCGTGACATGTGCGGCTTTTGCGACCATGACCTGGTACTTGTTAGCCAACGCCCAGCACAAACAGCCAAAAGCTGATTGTTAGAACAGACAGCCCGGTGGTCAGAGTGATGGTATTGGTTGCCATGCCTTGCCCGGTTCCAAAGTGATTGGCGATCAGATATGCATTTACCCCGGTTGGACTCGCCGCGGCAATAACCAGGACACTCACCCAAAGCCGGGGCAGTTCGAACACATGACCAACAAGAAAAAATACAATTCCCGGCAATACAAGTAATTTGAGAAACGTAAATACGATCGCCGGACCTATGTTGCCTATTATTCCGTATCTTCGAAGAGATAAACCCATGGCAAGCAACGCGAGTGGAATTGCCGTGGGCGTAATTTTCCCAAGGACTTCAGCGAAAAATCCGTCAATTGGTAGTTCAAAAAATCTCCATGCACCACCTGCCAGGATTCCAATAATGATGGGGTTGGTCAGCAGGTTTTTGAGTATTTCGGTAGCATAATCCCTGATCGATCGTGCCCCTTCTTCTTCACCCAACAATGCGAAAAAAACTGTACTGGCAATCATCATTACGGGAAGATGCACAGACAATAGCATAAAATGAGGTACCAGCCCTTCGGGACCAAATGCCGCCTCAACGATCGGTGTCGCAAGTAGAACCAGATTGGAGAAACCCGCACTTACCCCGGCTATCGGGCCTACACGCTGGTCCCGCCGAAAAACATATACAACGGCCAAATGAGCAAGTGCCCAAACAAGAGCCACACCTCCAAAATAACCAAACCACAGACCCCAGGGGACAATATTGTCCAGTTTCGCTGTTGCCAGTGTATAAAACACCAGGGCAGGAATAGGTACTTTGAAAACAAAATCCCCAAGTGCCCTACTTGTGCCATCTGGCAAGTATCCGCTCCATGCCAACCCGTAGCCCAACAATATCAAGGCAAAAACAGGCAAAACGATTTCAACGAGCTGACTCATTCAGGTTTCCGTAACAGGAGAAAAGACATTTATGCGATCTGTTGCTTTATGGAATCAAAACGCGCATAAATTTCCAAGTGAAGCGGTAATGCTTTAACAAGTCCGCCACCTCTTTTGCAAGCCCGACTACCTTTGGAGTAAACTGGTGTGACAGTAGAGCAACCGACGCGACTTGCACAAAAACGTATTGCTGCAATGCAGCATGATCTAAGAACTCCGCTTTCTCAAATTCATTCCCTTACGCAGCAATTACTGGAAAACGAAACCGATCACGAAAAAGCACGCTGCCTTGCATCAATACTCGCGGCATCATGGCTTGCGGGTTCGATCGGTGACCGGTTTGCATCGACCCTTTTCAACAATGTAAATGCGACGACTGAAACAATTACACCCGGCGAATTGTTTGAGACTTTGAGGTTCCTTTCACCCCGGAGTGAAGGTGTTACGTTTGAGTGGGACAAGGTAGAACCAGAAAAACCCATCGAAATTTCGGACTTTGTCGCAATGAATGTTGCATCGATTTTAATGCAAAACGCTTCCAGTTATGCCCATTCAACTTCCGTAATTCTACGCGCAAGATTCCACAATTCAAGATTCGAAATTGATGTTGAAGACCAGGGTCCGGCAATCCCTGCTGAAGAACACGAAGAAATATTTTCCTACCGGCAACGGGGATCAACAAGCGGGAAAGCAGCAGGCAGCGGTCTGGGGCTATGGCACGCGCGTTTACTGGCCACTGAAGCGAAAGGTAACCTTACGCTTCGCATAACAAAACAAGGTGGCAACTGTTTTACTTTAAGTCTGCCCTGGAGTGCGTCGTCTCTCAATACTTCCAGTTCGCTAAAAACTGAAGAGCTTGAAACACTCAGGAAAAAATCTTTGCTAATTGTGGATGACAGCTCCACAAATCGCAAAATTATCGAAACAATTATGATCCAGTTTGGTGTCGTCACAATTTCTGCCGCAACCGGTGAACGCGCACTTGATTTGCTCAAAGCTCGAAATTTTGACTGGATTTTAACCGATTTGCATATGGAGGAGATGGATGGCAGGACTCTCGCCCGAAACATTCGCAAAACCATCAGAGGCCATAACCTCCCGATAATTGTACTCACCTCCAGCGATCAACCGGACACGCTGCAAAATGAACCATTTGATTGCTGGATATGTCGACCTATATCTCCAAAAAAACTGGCACAGACATTGTTGTCGCAACTTTAATCCGGCCCATTTTGATTGTTTGTGGCCTGTCGCAGAGCCAGTTTTTCTTTTCGTTGAATACGCATCAGAACAGCATTTATTTCCGCTCCGAGAAGGAATAACGATGCAATTATATGAAGGAAAATCAACGTTGTAACCATTCCAGCCAGCCCGGCGTACACTTTTGCATATGTAGCAAAATGAGTGATATAATATGAGTAGGCATTTCCGGCAACCCACCACAACAGCAATGTAAGCAATACCCCCGGCCACAAACTGGCCAACGGAATTTTTCGGGCAGGAAGCAAAATATGGCAGGCAGAAACAAATGCCAGCAATATGGTGAAAGACGCACCGATCCGCACCAGATCAAATGTCCAGCGCATGTCCTGCAAAAATGGGAAATGCGGTAGTGCCAGTTCAAAAACAAGCGGTGCTGCGATCAGGGCGAGCGTAACCAGGATCAAAACTAGACCCGCGCACAACACAAACAATAATCCACCAAGTCTACGGATCATGAACGACCGCCGCTCGGCAATTCCGTATGACCTGTTCAGGCCCTCTCGCAGGCTTTCCACGGCACCCGTCAACGTAACGAGGAAAACGATAATCCCAAGACTGAGAAGACTGGTAGCGTCCTGTTTCAATACCGCATCCACTTCGGGCCGGAGTACCGACGCGACACCATCGGGCAATATCGCTACAAAAATTTCCTGGGTCCTCGCTCCAATTGTCTCGCCACCGACGATTGCCAGCATCGCAGTGATCAACAATAAAAACGGAAAAAACGACAAAATAAATGAAAACGCAATGTTGCTGCCAAGAGCAATCCCGTGATTATCGAGAAAACGTTGCAAAACCCGCAATGGCATCCACACCAAATTATTCACATTCACCTGGTTTCCCTTTCGAGATGTCCTGCTCTTCCTATACTTGGTTCGTATAATACCAATTAAAAGAGCCTATCAGGCTGAACGTACGCTTTTCAGGAATGATTTTATTTCTTGATCAAGCACACCGGCCTGTTGCGATACGAGCGCAGCAAGATCATCAACATGTCCGGCGGCGGTCTGGGTGTTGCGAGCAGCGCCTTCTACCTGTTTCATGGCTTCCACCCCGACTCTGCTTTCTCTTGCTGCTTCGGCAACATTTTGACCAATCTGGTCAATGGATTCTCTCTGAATGTTCACAGACTGGCGCACGGTGTCAGCGATTGTACCCATTTCCTCGATTACATCCCGCACACCATCAATCGCGGCAACTGCATTTGTGGACGTTTCCTGAATACCATCAATTCTGCTTGCAATATCGTCAGTTGCCTTTGAAGTTTGTGTGGCAAGATTTTTCACCTCAGCCGCAACAACAGCAAATCCACGCCCCGATTCCCCAGCTCTTGCTGCTTCTATTGTTGCGTTAAGTGCAAGCAAATTGGTTTGCTCGGCAATGTCCCTGATAAGCTGGACGACTTCTCCAATCTCACCGGCTGCGTTGGCAAGGCTTTCCATTGTCTGGACGGTTTCTCCAACACGCACGCGTGCCCTGGTTGCCACATCGGTAGACTGTTCTGCGTTTGCAATTACGACGTTCATCGCATCACCCAGTTCTCCGGATGCTGCCGCTACCTCTTCAATGTTACCTGCGGCGCCGCTTACAGATTTCCCGGCGGCCAAAGCCTGCCCGGTCACACTATTTGCGTCCTGATCCAGATCATCAGACGCTGACTTCAATTGCCCGGACACACCGCGAACTTCGGTGAGAGACTGACCAATAGTATCTTCAAACGAGGCGATCATATCATCAATAATCTGTTCGCGATTTTGCTGACTATGTTGAGCCTCGATTTGATTTGTTTCCAGGTCTTTTTGCGCTTTGGCATTGTTTTTAAATACCTGCACGGTTTTGGCCATATTTGCTATTTCGGTTTTTCCGCCCGTATGCGGTATGTCGACATCAATTTCTCCGCTAGCCAATTGTGTCATTGTTTCACCCAGACGGATGAGGGGTCTTGAGATACTGGCTCCAATCCAGAGGCTTGCGCACACACCAAGCAACAATGTCGTTGCAATAATAATCGCCATACCCCGTGCAGTACGGCTACGGCTGTTTGCAAGAGTTTGATCAGAGTGTTTTGCACCTTCCGCAACAGTCAAAAGTATTGCTTCCACCGCAGGCTTGATGCCATCCAGTTGCGCAGCACTGCGTTCTGCAAGAGCAATCCGTGCTGTTTTGGCGGCAGCGAGTTGATTGAAAATATTATTGAATTCGACTGTTATGCCCGAAACTTCAGATTTAAAACCATCATCCAGGCCGGACCGTCCCAAATAACGGTCAATTCGAGCAATTGCTCCAACAAAATTACCTTCCTGAACATCTGTCGGATCCAGACGATAACCCTTTTCAGCTGCATCAAGCTGATAAACGGATTGAACAAGTTTGTTGAGATCCAGTTTCTTATTTTTGCGCTGGGCTTTTTTGATCTTTTTGGACAGATTCCGGGTGAGCGAATTGATAGCTCCGACAAACCCCTCGTCCACAGTGAAGCCAATTAGTTTTTGCTGGGTCACGCCACCATGAAAACTATCGCCAATAATCATGAGGGCATCAGACAAAACAGCTAAATTGTCGATTAGCAGATCAGCGGATTGTCCGGTCTCAAGTGCTTTCAAAGATGCAACTGCGTCCGCGAAGGTAACATCAAAATCCGCAACTATTTCATCTGACGGACTCGCTGCAAATTTCTTATCAAGTTCCCGTAGTATCAACGCCCTGTTCTCGAAAAGGCGCGCTTCATTAGCGGCTGCAAGATGTTGTCTTGACTGCACGAATGCCGTATCGACGACCGATTGACCATTCCAGTACAATATACCGACCGAGCAAATACCGAGTAAAAACAAAACACATAAAAGAAGAATTTTTCCTCTTACTGAAACATAGTCCATCCAGCCAAAAATATGCTTGCCCAGTTGTGATGTTTTCATGATTATTCTCCCGTCAGTCGGTCAACTTTGGCGGATATACTGTCCCAATTGGTTTAAAAACCTATAAAGATTACGTTACAATTTTAGGGTAACTGGAACACAATCGGTAACTTTCGTGCATGAAGGGGAAATTTGATCTGTAAAATTGCCCATCGCGGCCCAAAATAAATTCTCAAGGGCGTTTCATCAGGTGGACAGGCCGCAGAGAGCATGCAACTAATTCTTTCCCGCCTTTCTGAATACCAATCGAGACATTCATGCGCACATTTTCAGCCAACACATCCGTTTTGGAAAAGCTGGCACCTTCTCTATTTGTACTGCTCTGGTCCACCGGGTTTGTCGGCTCCAAACTGGGTGCCCCTTATTCTGAACCGCTTACTTTTCTTGCAATCCGATTTGGGCTGGTGCTTGTAGCCCTGCTTGTGGTAACCGCAATCTGGAAACAGAAAACCCTGACAGGTATCGACAGAATACATTGTATTGTTGTTGGCATTCTTATTCACGGCATTTACCTTGGTGGCGTTTTCTGGGCAATTGATCGTGGGATGAGCGTTGGAATGACAGCTTTAATCATCGCTCTCCAACCTGTTGCCACCTCATTGTTCGCCATTCGGATGGTGGCAGAAAAAGCCGGAGCGAAACATCTGATCGCTCTGTGCATCGGCCTGATCGGCGTTGCCCTGGTTTTGGGACCAAAACTTGAGGACGCGACCCAGGCTCTGTCTTTTATAAATATCGCTGCTGTTGGACTGGCCGTCGTTGTCGTTTCATTCGGCACAGTTTATCNAAAAAAATACATCGCAAGCGCTCCAATAATTCCCAGCCTTGTATACCAGTATATCGGGGCACTATTTGTTTGCGGAATTGGATCCTGGGCATTCGAAATGCAAATCATAACCTGGACCGGCGAATTCATTTTCGCACTGGGCTGGCTTGTAATTGTACTTTCTTTCGGTGCAATCGGGTTGTTGATGTTTATGATCCGGGTCGGRGCAGTTTCACGCGTCGCCGCAGTGTTCTATCTGGTTCCGGCGGTATCAACAGCAATTGGCATATTGATGTTTGACGAAACTATCGACATCATTCAGGTATCCGGTATTTTAATAACCATGATTGCCGTTCTGTTGGTAAACAGCGTTATAAAATTACCTTCGTTTATATCACGGAAAGTCTCCTGAATTGAACAATACCAAACAACAAAGCATACTTATTACAGGATGCTCTTCGGGCATTGGACGCAATGCAGCATTGAGTTTGAGTAAAGAAGGCTGGAGAGTYTTTGCAACTGCGCGCAACGAAAGMGACCTCAAAACCCTGACCAAAGCAGGATGCGAAGCGCTTTATCTGGATTATCGCGACCCATCTTCGATAGAAGCCTGCGCCAGGGAAGTCCTTGAGCGCACAAATAACAAATTGTATGCCGTTTTTAATAACGGTGCCTATGGCCAGGCTGGTGCGGTAGAGGATATTCCCGTTGACGTATTGCGAGATCAATTCGAGGTAAATGTTTTCGGGTGGCACGATCTCACAAACCGCCTCATTCCTTCGATGCGCAAGAACAATGAAGGCAGAATTATACAGTGTTCATCGGTTCTGGGGTTTATCGCGCTTCGATATCGCGGCGCTTACAATGCGTCAAAATATGCCCTTGAGGGGTTGAATGATACACTTCGCCTCGAACTGGCAGATACCAATGTCTTTGTTTCAATGATTGAACCTGGGCCAATAACCAGCAAATTTCGCGAAACTGCCCGGACCAATTTCATAAAGACTATCAAGATTGCCGGCTCCGTACATGAAGAATCCTACCGGGCACGCATTGACGAGATGGAGAAAACGTCAAAGGCGACATTTGAACTGGGACCCGATGCTGTGACAAAAAAACTTCGCCATGCCCTTTTGGCTTCAAGACCCAAAGCGCGATACGGAGTAACATTCCCCACGCACATGATGCGGGTATTGAAAAGAATTTTGCCCACATCATGGCTTGATCGTATACTTGTGGGAATTCTGGAATAAACGGCCGTGTAATCCCAACGAGACTGATTGCCGCAGCGATCGTTTTAGTGCTTATTGTTTGTATCAATTGGCGGTATGACAGCAGAAAATCGAGGAAATCATGACTCTTGCATCTCTCATTCCGTTTGCCCTCGCCGCTGTTGCAATCACTCTTTTTCTGGGCCTTCGCAATATGCTCCGCGATGGTGATGCAAACACTTCACAAAAACTTATGCGTGCGCGTGTCATACTGCAGTTTGTGGCTGTGGTTCTCATTATGGCTACGTTGTATTTTACATCGCAGCCCGGGGTTTAACCGAATTGACGATTAGATTTTGCAGTCAGTGTGTCGGGCTTGCAACGAAACGTCGCGTTTCAGTGGCGTGCCGCCAGTTTGAAGTTGCTTCATTGACTGTATCCAACTACCAATAGACAACACTGTTTCGTGGGAGAAGATGTTCGTGTCGTGTAAAGCATTATTTATAGCCCTTGGCGGAATTTTGATGGCATCAAGTGCCTCTTCTGCCGCCGACTGGGGCACTCCTACTGAATCAGCCGGAATTTTTAGCGGTGCCCGTATGGGTATTATGTCCCACGATCCATTTCTACGCGAAAAAGGTTCTATAGACATTCAAGGGGAAGTTTTGTTTCATGCCCCCTATTCTTCAGATCATCAATACCGCTTTGTCAGACAATTCCTTTCTCCACGGCCGCATATCGGATTTTCCGCAAACACAGCCGGAAAGACCAGTTATGCCTATGTTGGGCTAACCTGGAATTATGATATTTGGGGTCCGATATTTTTGGAAACTACTTTTGGCGGTGCCGTTCACAATGGCGAAACCAAGGATGTTTCGGAAACAATGGAACCATTGGGCACACGCATATTGTTCCGCGAATCAGCGTCTATTGGATTTCGCTACAATCAAAAATGGTCGATTATGGCGACAGTCGAACATCTTTCAAATGCGGGAATTGGCGACTACAATCACGGTTTAACCCATGTTGGTGGCAAGATTGGTTACGAATTTTAATATTCACAACAGGATGATGTGAACAAGGGCCTTTTCGGGCCCTTTTTTATTGCCTGAAATCGGCCTAACGCCCATCTTTAAACAAATAACAGAGGTGTAAGCCATGGTTCGGCTAAACAAAATTTACACACGAACCGGAGACAAGGGAACAACCGCTCTTGCTGCAGGCAGACGTCGTGTGAAATTTGATTTACGCGTTGCTGCCTATGGCACCGTTGATGAAACCAATTCAACTGTTGGCCTGGTAAGACTTCATACCCGGGAACTCCCGGAACTCGATCAAACTCTGGCACACATTCAAAACGACTTGTTTGATCTTGGTGCCGACCTTGCAACTCCAGACACCGGGGAACCTCCAGAATACGAACCGTTGCGGATCACCGATCAACAAGTTGTTTATCTGGAAAAAGCGATCGATCGGCTGAATACCGATATTGAACCACTCACATCGTTTGTACTTCCAGGAGGCACACCTGCTGCCGCCCAATTGCACCTGTGTAGAACAGTTTCACGACGTGCAGAACGAATAATTGTGGAACTTGCTGCCGGGGAGGATGAAATTGTAAATGATGTGGTTATTCGCTACATCAACAGGCTATCCGATTATTTTTTTGTCGCTTCGCGCTGGTGCAACGATTTGGGGCGCACAGACGTTCTTTGGGTTCCGGGGAAAAACCGTGAAAGTGGGGACTGATGTTCATTCCATTATATGATCACAACCCGCTTCAACACATCAAGCGTCAGTATATGGTGATAACCATCATCTGCGTAAATGTACTGGTGCATTTATTGTCAGCTACCCTGCCAGTTGATGCGCTACGGGCGGTCCATGTTTTTTATGGCGCTACACCAACAATTCTTGATTCTTCAGATGGCACAATTCTTTCTCTCCTGACTTATTCATTTTTGCACGCAGACTGGATGCATCTATTGGGCAACATGCTCTTCCTTTGGGTTTTTGGTGATAATGTTGAAGATGCGACCGGACATTGGAAATTCCTGGCATTCTATTGCCTGGTTGCAATTTCCGGCGGAATTGCTCACTGGATATCGGCAGATCAATCATATCTGATTGGCGCATCCGGAGCGACTTCAGGAATTGTTGCTGCTTATCTTGTCTTGCACCCCCGGGTAAAAATCTGGGTACTCATATTGATGCGCATTCCACTAAAACTTTCAGCCATTTGGTGTCTTGGCGCGTGGATCCTGTTTCAAATTGGCATGACATTGATATCGTCCGGGGACAATGTAGCCTGGGCAGTCCATGTGGCTGGAATCGTTGCAGGTGTAATCCTCATCCCTCTTTTCAAACGCCCGGAAGTGAAGTTATTTGATACTTCACCGGATGGCACTGTCAAAAAACCATCGGATCGGGACAAAGCATGATCAAAAGGAATGACACCCCGACTGTTGGACCGTTGACTTCCGTTGAGAGTAAAATATA
>JAESRR010000265.1 GCA_016764535.1 Cohaesibacteraceae bacterium
GTTTTTGTAAATTACGGAACCTGCTAATCACCGGGGCAGGCTCCCTCATCTATTCCAAATCATCAATGGTATCTGTGCTTACCTGGATACCGTGGGCCAGCGATGCTTCCATAAACGGTGTCAATAGCCCGTCCAATACATCACCAGGGCTTGTACTCTCATGTCCGGTTCTCAGATCCTTGACCAACTGATACGGCTGAAGCACATATGAACGAATTTGATGCCCCCATCCAATATCTGTTTTTGACGCAGCTTCTGCGTTTGCCTTGTCTTCGCGGATTTTGAGCTCTCTTTCATACAAACGCGCCTTAAGCATATCCCACGCTGAAGCCTTGTTTTTGTGCTGGGAACGCTGATTTTGACACTGAACCACAATCCCCGTTGGGATATGGGTTATTCGAACGGCTGAATCTGTTGTATTAACATGCTGTCCACCGGCACCCGATGCACGATAGGTATCAATACGGCAATCTGATTCTGCGATATCAATATCGATGGTTTCATCTACCACTGGATAAACCCAAATAGAAGAAAATGATGTATGACGACGGGCCTGACTATCAAATGGGGAAATTCTCACCAGGCGATGCACTCCCGATTCCGTTTTTAACCACCCAAAGGCATTTTCACCTTTAATTTGTATAGTTGCCGACTTTATTCCTGCTTCTTCACCATCGTGATATTCCAGAATTTCAACCTTATAGCCGCTTTTTTCGGACCATCGCGTATACATACGCAATAACATGGAAGCCCAGTCCTGACTTTCTGTACCGCCTGCGCCTGCATTTATTTCGACATAACAATCATTACCATCGGCCTCTCCGGACAACATGGCTTCGAGTTGCTGCTTTTCGACAGTTACAAGCATTTTCTTTAATGCCTGACCGGCTTCATCAATAACATTCTGGTCATTTTCCATTTCACCCATTTCAATGAGCTCAATGTTATCCGACAGATCAATTTCCAGCGCCGTGAAACCGGTTATCGCTTCATCCAGCCGCGTCCGTTCACGCATCGATTTCTGTGCTTGTTGCGGGTTATTCCAAAGAGAAGGATCTTCCGCAAGAACATTCAGTTCTTCCAGTCTTTTTGTGGCAACATCCCAGTCAAAGATGCCTCCTCAGCAGGTTCATTCCCTGCTTGATTTCATCGACCACAGATTGGATTTCTGCCCGCATACTCTATTTCTCCGGATTACAATCCAACAATTGTAAAATTGATGAATATCAAAGACGCCAGCGGGAATCCCTTGGCATTTGTGTCAAACTAAACAGTTGAATGTACGCTGTAAATATGAAGCCTAGTAAAGTCCACCGGTTCCCAGCACGACAGCTCCATCGGCTTCATAATCGGATAATGGCCGGCCCATTTCGTCGGTAAAACCAATTACCGAGTAACTATCAGGCGGTAAAGTGCCTGGTTTGAATGCCTCAAGTATAACACCTTTATCTCCCGGAGACGCGCGTAAGCCGGTTCTTCTATCAATCGGAATCAAATTGATTCCACGAGGTACCTGAAATGGTTTTCCAGGCGATGAAGCCAAAGCATTTTTCATAAACTCGGTGAAAATTGGCGCAGCCAGCCCCCCGCCGGTCGCCCCTCTCCCCATTTTTCGAGGTGTGTCATAACCAACAAATACACCGGCTACCAGATCCGGAGAATATCCAATAAACCATGCGTCCCGATAATCGTTTGTTGTTCCGGTTTTTCCAGCAATCGGTTTGCCAACTTTTCTAACCCCGGTTGCTGTTCCGCGGGTAACTACACCTTCCATCATGGAAGTTATTTGGTAGGCAGTCATTGGATCGAGCACCTGTTCGCGGAAATCCTCCACGATTGGCTCGTCCTGACCAATCCAGTCCGGAGCCATGCATTCCTGACAACGCCGCGTATCATGTCGATATATTGTATTACCGTAGCGATCCTGAATTCTGTCTATAAAAGTTGGAATGACTCGTTTCCCGCCATTCGCCAACATCGAATACGCGCCGGTCATCCGCAAAACTGTCGTTTCACCTGCTCCCAGGGCCATAGACAATACCTGTTGCATATTGTCGTAAACTCCAAATCGTCGGGCGTATTCCGCCACCAACGGCATGCCCATATCCTGAGCCAGACGTACAGTCATAACATTCCTGGATTTTTCAATCCCAAGGCGCAAGGTTGAGGGACCAAAAAATTTGCCCCCGTAGTTTTTAGGCCGCCATATCCCCTGATTACCACCCTGTTGCACCTCAACAGGAGCGTCCAACACAACACTTGATGGTGTATAACCGTTGTCGAGTGCAGCTGCGTAGACAAACGGCTTGAAAGAGCTGCCAGGCTGCCTGTATGCCTGTGTTGCACGGTTAAACTGACTTTGGTCGAATGAGAAACCACCGACCATCGCGACAACACGGCCTGTGAGTGGTTCCATGGCAACAATTGAACCCGAGATTTCAGGTACCTGGCGCAATTTGTAAATATTTTCTTCGGCCGTTGCCTCGGCATAAACGACATCACCAACAGCAAGGACATTTGTCACGCTTTTTATCGACTTTCCCTTGCGGGCACCTTCTGTCCATTTTGCCCATTTCATAGTCTTTAATTTCAAAATACCGGTTTTACGATCTTCCGAAAGACGGCCATTCGCTTGCTTGCCAGGCTTAAACCCAATAACAGCCTCTTTTTTATCTAATCCCAATATCACACCAAGTTGCCATTCAGGTACGTCATTGAGGGATTTTGTTTCACCTAAAACAGCACCCCAGTCTCCTGTTGTATCTATGTTTTTAACCGGCCCCCGCCAGCCGCGGCTTTCATCATATTTGATCAAGCCATTCATAAGTGCTTCGCGCGCCTGAACCTGCAACTCCGGATTTAGAGTGGTGCGAACAGAAAGCCCCCCATTATAAAGTTTATCTTCACCATATTTGTCGAAGAGAAACCGCCGGACCTCCTCGGCAAAATATTCAGATCCGAATAATCTATCCACCTGATTTCGCAGGTTTACGGTCAAAGGCTGGGCTTTTGCATTGATGCCTTCTTCAAGAGTTGCAAATCCATTTCCTACTATTTGATCAACGACCCAGTTCCGCCGTTCAATTGCTCGTTCGCGCTTCCGATATGGATGATAATTTGCAGGAGCTTTGGGTAAAGCTGCAAGATATGCAGCCTCTTCCAATGTTAGCTGGTGGACCGACTTGTCAAAATAATGCAGTGCGGCGGCGCCAACTCCATATGACCTGACACCCAGATATATCTCATTGAGATATAATTCCAGAATTTGATCTTTGGTGAATGCCTGCTCAATACGCATCGAGAGCAGCGCTTCCTTGATTTTTCGATCATAGGATTGTTCATTGGTTAACAAAAAATTCTTGGCCACCTGCTGGGTAATCGTCGAAGCACCAACAAGACGCTTGCCAGAGCCAACATTTTGAACATTTGTAATTACGGCACGAAGAACTCCGCGGAAATCGATTCCTGCATGTTTATAAAAGTCCTTGTCTTCTGCAGACAAAAAAGCCTGCTTAACCTGATCGGGAATGGACGCAATGGGTAAAAATATACGACGCTGGTGCGCATACTCGGCCATAAGTTTGCCGTTTGCAGCGTGCATTCTGGTCATGACAGGAGGTTCATATTTCCGCAAAGCTTCAAAATCGGGCAGTCCCTGATTAACTTCACTTAGAAATATAAAAACACTCGCGGACACAGCAATGAACAAGAATGTTCCAGCTGTAAATAACCAGGCAAAAATCCGCCAGACTGTCATAATTTTTTGTATCCTTGCCTGCCTGGTCAGTATTGACCGGCAAAATTTGGCGTTTGCGACAATTTACACCGACACGGTTATGTCTGCATTATTAGCCAGGAGCTTTAATGCCACCGGTCAATTAAAGCAAGTTCGGCGGAAATTACGGCTATTACGCGACACGAAAAAAAAAGATGCCCAACTACTGCACTAGAGACCGGCGACGTGGCGATTTATTGTATCCACAATTGCTTTCACTGCGTTCTGCCTCCAGGCAACTGATTGCAACGCTTTCTCATCGTCCCTGTTCGACAAATACCCCAGTTCGATCAATACAGAGGGTACGTCCGGAGCCCGCAAAACCATTAAGTCTGCGGATCTTGTCGCATTTTTTGACATTCTTATTTTTTTCTTCATTTGGGATACCAACAGATTGGAAAAAATTCTCGAATGCGCTTCGGTTTCCCGACGGGCAAGATCTATCAAAATGTCCCCTACAAAATCGTTGTTCTGCTCTACATCAAACCCGGCAAGAATTTCCGATCGGCTTTCCTGTCTTTCCAGCTCGGCACCCACGCTGTCGGAAGCTTCATCTGATAGTGAATAAACTGTAGCTCCCCTGACATAACTTTGCGGTACACTGTCGGCGTGTATCGATATCATCAACGCCGCCCGATGGCTGCGGGCAATTGCTACTCTTTCTGAGAGCTTGATGAATTCATCATTTTCCCTGGTCATTTTCACGACAATCCGGTCGTTTTTTTCCAGATCATTTTTAAGCGCCAGGGCAAATTGCAGTACAATGTCCTTTTCTTTTTTTCCATCAGCGCCAATCGCTCCCGGGTCAATACCACCATGACCCGGATCAATGACAACGACCGGTTTGTGAGTTACAGGGACAACCCGTGCAACTTCCTTTTTAGTTTTTCGCTTTGTAACAATTTTCCCGTTTACTCCGACATGTCGGACATCTGAATTGACCGGAAGTCTGGTATCGTTGAGTAATATTATAATACTTGCGGTATTTGTCTCATCATTTTGTTCCAGAATTGCCCGTGCAATTCGCGATTTCTTTTTTAAGTCAAACACAATTCTGGTTTTCTGCGCCGACAACCGACCAAAACGGAAATCAGCAATTGTACTTGTTACCGGGAAACTTGTATCCCCGTTTAATTTGAGTGCCACACCCTCAAAATCAATGACAAGACGATCCGGGTCTCCCATTACAAATGTACTAAATGCCACTGGTCTGTTTAGTCCGAGTATCACTTTGGTCTCACGGGAAAGCGAAACAATTTCGATTGATTCTACCTGCGACAATCTATTGCCAAATATGGATTGATTTGTTTCGGCGATAGATGGCCGGGTAACCCCCGCAACTGATTGCAAAAAACAGATAATTAGCAATATCAATTGGGTCGTCTTCAATCCTGGTCGTGATATTCCACTCATTTTCACTCGACAATTCCGTCTGATTCTCTTATTCCGAACATAATTGACCCGATTACAGCAATAAGTACATACCCGGCAATGTGGGTTGGAGTGTCAAAACTCCAACGATTATGCCATGGAATTTGCCCAAAAAAACTATTCCGTTCAGAATGCTTGCATTGCTTCCACAGCAATCATACAAGAATAGACGGGATTAATGTCTCTCGATCCTGGTTGCGGCATTCGCGCAAACTTTACTGCGCATTGATGTTTGGAAACCAGCCAGACGCTACCTTTCACTCCCATAAAGGCAACGGCTGGTTTGGACGAGACAGTTTTAGTCCTAGAGGAGTTTGCGATGTATTCCTCTCGCTATCTGTTCATGTAGTGACCAGAGCGACTTCGGCATCGCCAAAGAGTTGAATGATAGTTGCAACAATGCCGTATTACGGACAAAACACAGAAGGCCATGGATCCAGTATCCCCGGAAGGCGGAAATGTACTATTTTTGTAGTGCGTCCGGCAGGCCTGCAGATTCAACGGTTGTTGCAATGCACCTAATCACACACACCTATTTCGATGGAATTATCTGCAACCTGCTGCGCCGGGGAGTTTCTCCGACGACGCGCAGGGTATGCGGCCATCGTGGAGAAATTTTATATGGCCAACAAAATGTTAATCGACGCCACCCACCCGGAAGAAACCCGGGTTGTGGTGGTCCGTGGAAATCGTGTTGAAGAATTTGATTTTGAAGCAGCAAATCGCAAGCAATTGCGCGGGAATATATATCTAGCAAAGGTAACGCGTGTTGAACCCTCTTTGCAGGCCGCATTTGTGGATTATGGCGGAAATCGTCATGGTTTTCTGGCGTTTAGCGAAATCCATCCCGACTATTACCAGATACCGGTAGCAGATCGACAGGCCTTGCTCGATGCAGAAGAGGCAGAGAGAGCTGTTCAGGAAGAAGAGCCAGAAATTGCGCCTGTTGAATCCAAAACTGGCGCGCAAGACGAAATTTCTCCCGAAGATGAAGTTGAAACTGTTGGTTCCGACGACGCTATGGAAGAAGTTCCTGTGCGCCGGAGCAAACGTGCCAAGCAATACAAGATTCAGGAAGTCATAAAACGCCGGCAGATCATCCTTGTTCAGGTTGTCAAGGAAGAGCGCGGAAACAAGGGAGCAGCTCTTACTACGTATTTGTCTCTTGCCGGTCGGTATTCGGTATTGATGCCCAACACTGCCCGGGGTGGCGGTATTTCCCGCAAAATCACAAATGTGACCGACAGAAAACGTTTGAAGAAAATCGCTTCCGAACTTGATGTACCAGAAGGTATGGGTGTCATTTTGAGAACCGCCGGTGCCAACCGCACCAAAGTGGAAATCAAACGGGATTTTGAGTACCTTCTACGTCTATGGGAGAACGTCAGGGATTTGACCCTGGAATCGTCTGCACCAACTCTGGTTTATGAAGAAGGGTCCCTGATCAAGCGGTCGATTCGTGATCTTTACAACAAGGACATTGAAGAAATTCTTGTCAGTGGCGATGAGGGTTATAAGGAAGCCAAAGGCTTCATGCGTATGCTGATGCCAAGCCACGCAAAACACGTGCAGCCATATCGCGATCAACTACCGGTATTTACAAGATTTGCAGTAGAGGCCCAGCTTGATGCTATGTTCTCGCCACAAGTCACGCTGCGATCGGGCGGTTACATCGTCATCGATCAAACCGAAGCACTTGTTTCAATTGATGTGAACTCGGGTAAATCTACCAGAGAACACAACATTGAAGACACAGCGCTGGCAACCAATCTGGAAGCATCCGAAGAGATTTCAAGACAACTCAGACTCCGCGATCTTGCCGGTCTGGTTGTGATTGATTTCATTGACATGGAAGAAAAACGCAACAATCGATCTGTTGAAAAACGTATGAAAGATTGTTTGAAATCCGACCGCGCTCGAATTCAGGTTGGGCGGATCTCGCATTTTGGTCTGATGGAAATGTCGCGTCAGCGAATTCGGACCGGTGTTCTCGAAAGTAGCATGGATCCATGTCCGCATTGTCACGGTACGGGACATGTCAGAGCTTCTGAATCTGTTGCCCTACATGTTTTACGCGCGATTGAGGCACATTTGCTTGGCGGTTTCACTCACCATCTTGTTGTGAGGACCCGTACCAACGTTGCACTTTATATCCTCAATCAGAAACGTTCTCACATCAGTGAAATGGAAGTCAGATTTGGTGTGGGTATCAATCTAACAGCAGATGATACTATTAGCCTTGATCATCTGGTGCTTGAGAACGGAGAATTGCTGGACGAGCCTGTTCCAGCCGCTGAAGATACTGCACCTGTGGTAATGGAAGAAGCTCACAGAGCCGAAGAAATTGAACCACAAATAGTAGAAGCAGAAGTAGAAGAAGAAGAAGATCCGGAAAGCGAAACTCCGAGTAAAAAACGCAGAAAACGCAGGCGTCGTAGAAGGGGAACCCGGGATGAGGTCAACGTAAACGCTGAACAACCTTCAAGCACAGAAAATGAAGTTTCTTCTACAGAAGAACCGCAGGATGCTCCTGAAAACGATACCGAAAGTGTAGAACCTGTCCAGACTTCTTCCGAGACGGATGAAAAAGATGACGAGGATCGTCCTCGTCGAAGCAGAAGACGCGGGCGCCGTGGTGGAAGAAGAAACAAACGTGGACGCACTGAAGATGGGGATGATATTTCCCAGGAATCCGCGAKTAAGCCATCTGATTCAGCCAGCGCTGAWAATGTTAARGATGAACCCGACGCGCCGGTRGCCACTTCGCCCGGGRCAGGACCGATATCAATAGATATCAAGGTACCRGAGAAAAAATCAGAGAACCCTGTTTCACATTYCTCTGAAGGAGATGTAWCGGGCAGCAATGGAATTTCGGTGGCTTCACCACAACAGAGCCGTGATGTCGAACCTGCAACATCAGTGGAACCGGATCGTAAAGTGGAACCCGGCAACGTATCATCCACGGCTCCTGTCGAAATTGAAGAACCGGTTAAGCCCAAGAAAAAAGGCTGGTGGCAAGGCCGGTCGTTCTTCTAATTTATCTTCCAGCCCAGGCTTATGCGTGGGCTGGTCATTCTTGTGTGAATTTAACCATTTTTCTGAAACCATTCGGACAGTCTATGCACTGCTTCAGTGAACTCGGTGGTTCCAGCTGCGTAAGACAGTCGGATATATGATTTTCCTGATTTTAGATCGAAATCTGCACCAGGCGTAAATGCAACGCCTGCCTCTTCCAGTACTTTTGCCGCCATTTGACTGGAATCGTTGGTGAACTTCCTCACATCACAATAAATATAGAACGCTCCATCTGCAGGTAGTATCTTTTCAATGCCCATGTGAGGGAGAGCCTCAAGCAAGAGTGAGCGATTGGTGGCGTAGCCTGCTTTTATTTCCTCGAGCTCAGCCGTCGCAGCCAAAGCAGCGCCGGCCGCTATCTGGGAGATGTCCGGCGCAGAAATATAGAAACTTTGAGCCAGTCTTTCRACTGGTCGGACAAGAGAAACAGGCAATACCATCCACCCGATGCGCCATCCCGTCAKACAATAATACTTGGAAAATGAATTGATGACGACAACATTGTCGTGTTGGCCAGCCGCTGTGGCGGYTGTCCCTTCATACACCAGCCCATGATATATTTCATCTGAAACAAACCACAAACCCAGATCGGCAGCCACATCGATTAAATTTTTGAGTGTTTCAGGCTGAATTATGGTCCCGGAAGGATTTCCAGGGCTTGCGACAAGTACACCTTTAAGCGGCGATAGAGCATGGGCTTGCCGCAATGCTTCGGGCGTTAATACCCATCGATCTTTTTCAAAAGTTTCAATCTCAACGACAATTATACCCAGAGCCTGAAGTATGTTTCGATATGCTGGATAGCCTGGCGAAGGCAGTGCAACCCGATCTCCAGGTTCGAACATCGCAAGGAAGGCAAGATTGAAAGCAGCAGAAGATCCCGTAGTAATTGCAATTTGAGCCGAATCTACCGATACTTGATAAGTACTGCTATAATTGGCCGCGATTTTGCCACGCAGTTCCGATTTACCCAGGGCTTCTGTATATCCAAATTTCCCTTCCTCAAGGGCATTTGCGACAGTACGTCGAATGGATTTCGGTAACCTGGACCCAGGCTGGCCAATCTCCAGATGAAAAACCTTCTTCCCCCCCTGCTCCATCGCATTTGCCCTGGCCATGACGTCCATCGCGATAAAAGGAGATACCCGACTACGTTCTGAAGGGATAAACATATCAAACTCCTGTGAAGAGACCGACTGTGACGCTATGAACGCGTCTCTTTGATTGATTTTGTTTCAAAGGGTTTCTAACCTCCAATGGAACCCAATAGCGAGTATGAATTTGGTGATGCATAACAATTTTCGAACAAATCCAATAATTCGCRATACCGCATGGCTGAAACGGGCTTTGCAAATTTGTGCTGTTTTCCTGCTTGCCATCACGCTTGTTATGCCCGATTTGCAAGCCCAGACCGCAAGACGGCAACGACTA
Source organism: Cohaesibacteraceae bacterium (assembly GCA_016764535.1). Taxonomy (GTDB): domain Bacteria; phylum Pseudomonadota; class Alphaproteobacteria; order Rhizobiales; family Cohaesibacteraceae; genus JAESRR01. Next base: position 9,713 of record JAESRR010000265.1, read on the forward strand.
ATCAGAGATGCTGAAATAGAAGGGCTTGTCCGCGACTATCTGCGACCAATTTTAAATGCAGCCGGACTTGGATCTGCCAGCGTAAAAGTGCACCTGATCAACGACAAACGATTTAATGCCTTTGTGGTGGATTCCAGTCGGATGTTCATTCACACCGGAACTTTACTTAACTCGGATACTCCCAATGAAGTAATTGGAGTCCTTGCACACGAGACCGGCCATATTGCAGGCGGGCATCTGGCAAGGCGCCGGGAAGCTCTTGCCAAGGCACAGACACTGGCAGTGATATCATCCATACTTGGAGCGGGCGCAACAGCCGTGGGTGTGGTAACGGGTTCCGATGCTGCGCGTGCCGGGATAGGCGTTGCAGCTGGAGGCTCCGAGGTCGCCAAACGATCATTTCTTCGATACATTCAAACCGAGGAACTTTCGGCAGACCGGGCGGCATTTAAATATCTGCAAAGAACCCGACAATCCACCCAGGGAATGTTGAAAACATTCAGAAAATTTCAGGATCAGGCGATGTTTACAAGCCGCCACGTTGATCCCTATGTACAATCTCATCCGATGCCCCGGGAACGATTTAACCAACTGGAATCTYTGGCTCGGAGATCCAGATATTTTGATACTAAAGACGCACCGGCTCTGCAGGCCAGACATGATCTTATGCGCGCCAAAATTTCGGCATTTACAGAACACCCTTCACGTGTTGCAAGACGATATAAAAAGAATGATAAAAGTTTGCCTGCCCAATACGCWAAGACAATTGTTGAATTTCGTTTTGGAAAGCCTAAACGTGCRATCAAGTATGTTGATGCCTTAATTCGCAAACAACCCCGCAACCCCTTTTTTCGCGACCTGAAGGGCCAAATACTGGTTGAGTTGGGTACGCCTGGAAAAGCCATTAAACCATATGAACAGGCGCTGGCGCTATCTCCGCAATCTGCGCTTATCAGAATCTCCCTTGGTCAGGCAATGGTTGCATCCAATACAAAACGGTATTTGAAAACAGCCATTCAACATTTGAGGAAAGGTTTGGCTCGGGAACCCGATTATTTTTCTGGCTATAATTTTTTGGCGAGAGCCTATGCGAGAACAGGACAGCAGGGATTGGCAAAACTTGCTACTGCATCGGCGTATTTCGGCCAGGGCCGCTATACAGAAGCRAAACGTCAGGCAAAATTTGCACAAAAACAAATGAAGCGTGGAACGGCATCATGGTTGCAAGCTGAAGACATTCTGACGTACAAACCACCCAGGTACTAACAAGACTGACAACAAGGGAACCGAACCAGGTCCCAAAGGAATACACATGTCGCTATTCAAAATCCCCGGCTTCTTTTTTTCGATGCTTTTGGTTCTGGTTTTTTCCTCGACAATCCAGGCCGCGGAACCATTTAATGTAAATCAGGAAAAACAAATTGAAGCAATCGTCAGGGATTACATTCTGGCTAATCCCGAGATTATTGCCGAGGCAATGGCCGCACTCGAAAACAAGCGCATAGCCGCCGAACGGTTAGCCCAAACGAACGCCGTAACCGACCGTGCCGATTCACTGTTCAATTCAGAGCACCAGGCTGTCCTCGGGAACCCCGATGGTGATGTCACACTCGTTGAGTTTTTCGATTATAATTGCGGTTTTTGTAAACGTGCAATGGGCGATATGTTCACTCTGATTGAAAATGATCCAAATCTACGGGTCGTGTTAAAAGAATTACCGGTACTCGGCGAAGCATCGCTGGAAGCTGCCCGCGTTGCCCTTGCAATTAATACAATGCATCCAGATCAGTATGTGGAATATCACGCCCGGCTGTTGGGAGCACGTGGCCGTGCATCCGGTGTCACTGCGATAAATCTTGCAGTTGAAATGGGAATGGACAAAGATACTATTCAGCTTGCTTCCATGACTGAGAATGTCAATGCTGCTATTCAGGAAGTTAGATCCCTCGCGGTTGCGCTTGGCGTGTCCGGAACTCCTTCATATGTAATTGGTGATGAAGTGGTTTTTGGAGCGGTGGGATATGATCAACTCAAAGAGAAAATTCTACAGGCACGTGCATGCGGTGGAAAAACTACCACATGCTAGCGTAAATCATTACAATATATAGCAAACYTGGAGAAAGACATGAATGCAGGTAATCTGCTCTTTTCATGTTTAATACTTGCGCCTATAAGATAAATTGGACCAGCGCCTGGATAACTCCAGTGCCGGCAAGGTATGTATTGTATGACGCGAACGATTTTCATCCTCAACGGTCCCAATCTTAACCAATTGGGACAACGTGAACCGGATATTTATGGGGCAACAACCCTGTCCGATATCGAAGACATGTGTCTTTCCGAGGGAAAACGTTGCGAATTGGAAATTGATTTTCGGCAAAGTAACCACGAGGGCATCCTGATCGACTGGGTTCAGGAAGCTTCGCAGAATGCTGCAGGTCTGGTGCTCAATCTGGGCGCATTCACTCATACGTCAATTGCTTTGCATGACGCAGTTCGAGCAGGGTCCATACCAGCTATCGAAGTCCATATATCAAACATATATAAACGGGAAAGTTTCAGACACCACTCGTTTATCTCCGCGGTTAGCGCCGGGGTTATATGTGGTCTGGGTCCTCATGGCTATCAGCTTGCAATATCTGCACTTTCCAAAATATTGAATGACGCGGCAAACCCTTAAGGGCAAAGAATAATGTCAAAAGACAGTACCAAAATTGATCATGAATTTATTCGTCAGCTGGCCGAACTGGTTCGAGAATCAGATCTTACAGAGATAGAAGTTGAACTGGATAATCAAAAAGTCCGCGTTGTAAGAAATATCCCGGCAGCACCGGTAATGGTAAGCGCCCCTTTGGCGGCTGCACCGATAGCCGCGACGGCCGTTGCTGCCCCGCTTACGGCGCCAGAGGCTGATACCGGGCAGGATTTGTCGAATGCAGTTCGATCTCCGATGGTAGGTACCGCTTACCTTTCGGGCGAACCTGGTGCCAAACCGTATATCGAAATCGGTGACAAAATATCCGTCGGCCAGACTTTAATCATTGTTGAAGCAATGAAAACCATGAATCACATTCCGTCGGATCGCGCAGGTATCGTCAAGACTATTCTCATTGAAGACGGGCAGCCTGTTGAATTTGACGAACCGCTGGTAATCATTGAATAGAACAAGAGCATCACAATGTTTTCAAAAGTMCTGATTGCKAATCGTGGCGAAATTGCCCTCCGTGTTTTGCGCGCATGTAAAGAACTCGGTATTTCTACTGTCGCTGTTCATTCCACAGCTGATGCGGATGCCATGCATGTTCGTCTTGCAGACGAAAGCGTTTGCATTGGCCCTCCATCGGCGCGCGATTCTTACTTGAATATCCCCCAGATACTTGCGGCATGTGAGATTACCGGCGCAGATGCTGTGCATCCCGGATATGGCTTTTTATCCGAAAATGCGCGCTTTGCAGAGATTTTGGAAGCTCATAAAGTAACATTTATAGGACCAAGTGCCGAGCATATCAGGATAATGGGCGACAAAATTTCCGCCAAACAAACAGTTAAGAAGCTTGGCATTCCTGTCGTCCCGGGATCCGACGGAGACGTTTCCAGCGTTGCAGAAGCAAAAAAATGCGCCGACGATATGGGATATCCGGTTCTTATAAAAGCCGCGTCCGGTGGAGGCGGTAAGGGCATGCAGGTTGTTTTTGAAGCAGCCGAGATGGAAAGTGCTTTCCAGACAACGCGTCGGGAAGCCAAAGCAAATTTTGGCGATGACACTGTATATATCGAGAAATATCTGAGTGGACCCCGCCATATTGAAGTTCAAATACTGGGTGATGGTCAGGGAAATGCCGTTCATCTGGGCGAACGGGACTGTTCACTGCAAAGGCGCAATCAAAAAATACTGGAAGAAGCCAATTCTCCAGCTCTCAATCAGACCCAGCGTGACAAAATAGGTAATGTTTGTGCCAAAGCCATGGCTGATCTTGGTTATTCAGGGGTCGGGACCATCGAGTTTTTGTACGAAAACAACGAATTCTACTTTATCGAAATGAATACCCGTTTGCAGGTGGAGCATCCCGTTACCGAAGCTATCACCGGCATCGATCTTGTAAATGAGCAATTGCGTATTGCTGCTGGCGGGAAGCTCGAATTCAAACAAAGCGAAATTAAGTTCACCGGCCACGCCATTGAATGCCGAATCAACGCGGAACACCCACAGACATTTGTACCCTCACCAGGGAAAATCACCCATTACCACCCCCCGGGTGGCCTTGGGGTAAGAGTCGATTCAGGCGTTTACTCAGGCTACTCAATTCCGCCCTACTATGATTCTCTTGCGGGGAAACTTATAGTTCACGGGAGAAACCGGGTTGAATGTCTCATGAGGCTGCGTCGAGCTCTTGATGAATTTGTCGTTGAGGGAATTCATACGACACTACCGTTATTCAGAGCTCTGGTAGAAAACCAGGATGTTTGTGATGGAAACTACAATATTCACTGGTTGGAAAAATACCTTTCCGAAAACGAAATCGATATGTCATGAGCTGATTATGACATCATATCAAAATTATGAGAACATGGCCGGATGACAAAACATTCCGGCGATGCTTTGCTTCCTGAACTCACCCCCCAGGTTTTGCTGCGCGCATATGCATGCGGAATTTTCCCCATGGCCGAAACTGCGGACGATCCAAGACTGTTCTGGGTGGATCCGGATATGCGTGGCATTATTCCTCTGGAAGGATTTCATGTATCCCGGAGCCTTGCAAAAACCATTCGGTCGAATCATTTTGAAATACGGATAAATACAAATTTCTCCGGTTTGATAGACGGGTGTTCCGAATCACGAGACGGCCGGGAAGAAACCTGGATAAACAGCACAATAAAATCGTTATATGACCAGCTTTTTGAAATGGGACATTGTCATACAGTTGAAACCTGGCGAAACGACAGGCTGGTAGGTGGGCTATATGGAATTCAGATTGGTGGCGCTTTTTTTGGTGAGAGTATGTTTTCCAGAGAACAAAACGCTTCCAAGGTCGCCCTGGTTCATCTGGTAAATCGATTGAAGGCCGGAGGGTTTGTTTTACTTGATACCCAGTTTGTTACCGGGCATTTGAAAACATTCGGAGCGATCGAAATTCCTCGCAGGGATTACCAACGCTTGCTTGAAACTGCTCTTGAAAAAGATGCAGTGTTTCAACACTGACTATTGCGCAGGAGGTGGCACATCAGATGTCTGTTTACACTCTATCAGCCAGATATCGTAAACTGGATGCTCTACCGCATTTAAACCCGGACTGGACGCAAACATCCAGCCATTGAAAATTCGACGTACTTTATTATTGAGCGTCAATTCATCTACTTCGATGAAGCCGGTCATCTTTTGTTTTTCTGTTTCCGGCCTTGAATAACAAACGCGCGGAGTAAGCTGAAGTGATCCAAATTGCACTGTTTCATCGATGTAAACGTCAAATTGGGTTACCCGGCCGCTTACTTTATCCAGACCAGCAAAGACCGAAACCGGATTCTCGATTTTTTCAGCGATTGCTGGCTGAATATATGTCAGCAGGCCCAATATGATTGACAGAGCCAGCCTGGTGGGATTTTTGTAATTCATTTTCAACGTTACTATTTGCACAAGTGTTTAGACGATCTCTGTTTCTGTGTTAACCGACACGGCGACACAATAGCAAGATCATTTCCCCTTCAAAAGAKATTCCGTAAAATCAGGACAGGCAGTTAACCAAAACAAATACATGATTGCCGGTTTTTCTCACCGACAGGATTTTTACGTTTTCCTGCGCGGCCACATCAGGTCAATCAAACGGGTTTTTAATGTGTTGGAACTCATTTCCAGGAATGGCGGTTCGTTTCAGGGATGCCAGGCTTCATAATCGACCGCGGGCTCAACTTTTGCGCCATAATGTGCCAATGAACCAGCCGGTTTGTATGCTTTTGGAGACCCGGTTGCATTGGGAACGTGATCCAGCTCCCATTCCCGTTTTATGTAATTTTCTTCCGCTGGAGATATGTCTGTTCGCTTGTGCAACCAGCCATGCCAACCGGCAGGAATAGCTGATGCGTCCGCATAGCCGTTGTAWATAACCCAGCGACGCTCTCTGGTTGCTCCCTGGTGATCCTTATCTGTTGCGCGGTAATACACGTTACCCAGATGGTCTTCACCAACGCGGTTGCCTTTTCTCCACGTGAAAAGACGCGTGCCAAGTGTTTGCCCACTCCACCACGTAAAAAATTGCAGAATAATGTTCTTCATGGATGCATGGTCCCTAATTTGAGCGGACTATGCTCTGGAAAACAAACAGTGTCCAGCCAAAGCTGATTTGATAGAACTGCCAGGGACACTCATCCACCAATGTTCGTGAGGGTATTGTCGACAAACATACCAAACCGGTCATAACGGTTTATTTCTCAACTCAAATCGATCACGGTTAATATCGACTGACTTTTAATGTGGAGTAATTTCACCAAATCCAGCGCGCCTTCCCTGTCTTCGTGCTCTGGATACAGCCGTTGGTTTATGGCGGGGAGCTGCAACCTGCTTTCTAACCGGGTGTTGGTGTTCCATTTGTTCCGGTAACGACGCTGCCGCATCATTTACAGATTTGCCTCCTCCGATGATCTCGTCAATTTTTTCC